>CAYUVJ010000008.1:0-16488 GCA_964447955.1 uncultured Gemmatimonadota bacterium | reverse complement strand
GATGTAGCCGCCGTGGCTCCAGCCCATGATGCCGATCCGGTCGGGATCGACGTAGGGGAGCGTCTTCAAGTAGTCGACGGCGGTGACCGCGTCATCCACCTCGTAGCCGCCGTAGTCGATCTCCTCGTGGAAGCCCTCGCCGTAGCCGGTGCTGCCCCGGTACTCCGGAACGATGATGACGTAGCCCCGTTCGACCGCCTCCTTGACGAACGGCCAGTAGTTCTCGGTCCAGTTGCCGTGTACCCCGCCGTGCACCCAGACCATGGCGGCGTGTCCCCGCAGCCCCTTCTTCTGCAGAGGGGCGTAGAGGTAGACCGGGATGTCCAGGTCCCCGATCCGGCTGCGGTAGCTGAACTTGCGGTATTCCACGATCCCGGCGGTCACCGCGGCGAAGATGCTGTCGGTCCGGGCCTTGCCCCGGATGGCCCGCTCGTAGTTGGAGGCAGGATGGTCTGCCGGGTCATCGCTGACGAAGAGCCGGCGGGCCCGGTCGGGGTCCATGGGAGGCTGCTGCCTGGCCTGGCCGGGCTGCTGGGGCAGGGCGGTCACGGCGGCCTCGGCGGAGTCCGCTGTAAGGCCGGTACCGCCGGACAGTACCGCAGTCGCCAGAACCAGGGCAATGAGCGTGGTCATGATCAGGACAAGACGGGACTTCACAGGGAATGGGGTCCTCATGGTCTTCCTCCGGGCCAGGGATGACGGTTCGTCCTCTGCACAGCAGAATAGGACCGACGACGCCGTGCCGACAAGTGGACCCGGACGATGGGGGGTTGCGAGGACCGGCCCGATAGGCGTATGCCTTGCCTGTCGGCGTGGTGAGGCGAGCCGCGCATATCCCAGCAGGAGGACGAATATGACGGCACGGATCGGACGGCGGGGCTTCCTCGAACGGAGTATCGGGCTGGGCGCGGGTGCGCTGCTGGTCCCGGACCTGTTGAGCCCGGTCACGGCCCCGGGCCGTATCCCCATCATTGTATGCAGCCATGCCAACCGGACCGGCGAGGAAGCGGTCCGGCTCGGTTGGGAGGTGCTGGCGACCGGCGGAACGGCGGTGGATGCGATCGAGCAGGCGGCCAACCACGTCGAGGACGATCCCGAGGACATGAGCGTGGGTTTTGGCGGGGCACCCAACGAGTACGGGGTGGTCCAGCTCGACGCCTCGATCATGGACGGGCGAACCTTCAACGCCGGTGCGGTGGCCGGCATCGAAGACATCCGTCACCCCTGTTCGGTGGCCCGGGTCGTCATGGAGCAGACCGACCATGTCTTGCTGGTCGCCGAGGGAGCCCGGGCTTTCGCCCGCCGGTGGGGATTCCCCGAAGAGGATCTGCTTACCGAGAAGGCACGGCAGGCCTGGCTGCGCTGGCGGACCGGTCTTAATGACCGGGACGCCTGGGGAACGCCCGAGCACCTGCGCGGGCGGAGCGACCCGGTCGCTTTCTATGAGGAGTTCTACGCCGAGGAGTACCGGCACGGCACCGTCAACGTGCTGGCCGTGGACACCCGGGGTGATGTAGCCGGCATCACCACCACCAGCGGCATGGCCTGGAAGATCCCGGGGCGGGTAGGGGACTCCCCTATCATCGGGGCCGGCCTCTATGTCGACAACGACGCCGGGGCGGCCGGTGCAGTGGGACGGGGTGAAGAGGTGATCAAGTCTTGTGCCTCGTACTACATCGTCCTGCGCATGGCACAGGGGCGTACACCGGAACAGGCGTGCCTGGACGCGCTGGAGATGCTGGTCCGTAAGTACCGGCACGTGAATCCCGACTACCGCCCGGGTGAGCACTTCGTGGCCCTGGGTCGGGACGGCACGGTCGGCTGTGCCGCCATGACGGGGGGCGCCCGCATGTCGGTGCTCGACGCCGACGGCTACCGGGTGGTGGAGGGACCGGGGTTCAGCGGCTGATCCGGGCCCTTGAGGTAGGAGGTTGGCGTCTTCCCGCCCCGCCCCGGCGAGGCTATACTGCGGAGGCCGGAGTGTCCCCCCGACCGTCCCCCGTCCGCAGCCCGGACCGGCGGAGCGGTCTGTTCCGTACCCACAGGAGAGCCCCGTCATGACCGTTCCCGTCCGCTTCCGTCACCCGCTGTTCGCCCTGTTGCCGCTGGCGCTGGTCCTGGTCCTGGTCACCGCGCTCGGTCCGAGCCGACCGTCGCTCGACCCGGACGTCTTCGAATCGGAGAACTGCACCAGCATCCTGGTCGGCCGGTTGGCCTCGGTGGACGGTTCCACCATGACCAGCCACTCCTGCGACTCGGGCACCGACCGGACCTGGATCACTCTGGAGCCGCGACGCAGTCATCCGACCGGCGCCACCGCCACCCTCTGGCTCGACCCCAAGCGCACCACCGGCCCCGACGACCCCGACCGCATCCCCCGGGGTGAGATCCCGCAGGTCCCGCAGACCTGGAAGTTCCTGAACACCGCCTATCCGATCATGAACGAGCACCAGCTGGCCATCGGGGAGAGCACCACCGGAGGGAAGCGGGAACTCCACAGCAGCGAGGGGCTCATCGACGCCCCCGAACTCTACCGGCTCCTTCTGGAGAGGGCCCGGACGGCGCGGGAGGCCATCCTCATCGCCGATGAGCTGACCCGGACCTACGGCTACAACGACTACGGAGAGTGCTTCACCTTCGCCGACCCGCAGGAGGTCTGGCACTTCGAGATCCTGGGCCCCGGACGGGACCGGGTAGGGGCGGTGTGGGCGGCGGTCCGCCTGCCCGACGACCATGTAGGGGTCTCGGCCAATGCCCACCGCATCCGGCAGATCGACCCGGCCGACCGCGACTGGTGTATGGCCTCGGCCAACGTCTTCAGCCTGGCCGAGGAGATGGGCTGGTGGGACCCCGACAGCGGGGAACCGTTCGAGTTCTGCTATGCCTATGCCGATCGCAACAGCCTGGCCTGCCGCCGACGGGAGTGGCGGGTACTGAGCGCACTGGCCCCGTCTCTGCGTCTGGACCCTAATGCCGAGAACTACCCGTTCTCCGTGAAACCGGAGCAGAAGGTCTCGGTCCAGGACATGCTGGCCCTCTTCCGGGACACCTACGAGGGGACCCCCTTCGACATGACCCGGCGGCTGACCACCGTGAACCGGCGGGGTGAGGTGGTCAAGAGCCCGGTGGCCAACCCCTTCATGAGCGGGGACCTGAGGGGACTCTTCGGCATCGACCGGGAGCGCACCATCTGCTCGCCGGCGGCCACCTACCTGCAGATCACCCAGTCCCGCAGCTGGCTGCCCGATCCCATCGGCGGCCTGGTCTGGCTGGGCTACGACAACCCGGCCACCACCCCGCACCTTCCCTTCTACATCGGCATCACCCAGATGCCTGAGGGGTACATGGTGGACGGCCGGCGGGCCTTCTCACGCGAATGCGCCTGGTGGGCCTTCCGCCGGGCCAGCAAGCTCTCCTACTTCCGCTACCAGGAACTAAAGGGGGTTCTGCAGGCGGTCTGGGAGCCGATCGAGACCGAGGCCTTCGCCCGGCAGGCCGAGATCGAGGCCGAGGCCCAGCGGCTCTACCGGCAGGACCCGGCTGCGGCCGAAGCCTACCTGACCCGGTACTGTGTCGATCTGGCCGAGCGGACCGTGGGGCGCTTCTGGCTTTTGGGGGACGAAGTCTGGACGCGCTACAACAACGTGTTTTGACCGATCGGCAAGTAAGTCGACCGATGTTCCCCGGCTGGGGGTATGTCGGTCTTGGCATCATGGTGGCCGGTGGACTGGGAGCCGCCCTGACTGACTGGTGGCTGCTCCATGTCTACTTCACACCCTGGATGTGGAGCGGGTACATCCTCTTCATCGATGCGCTGTTGCGTCGTCTGCGGGGCACCTCCTGGCTCTACCCCCATCCGGGCCGGCTCCTCTTCCTGCTGCCGCTCAGCCTGCTGCTGTGGCTGCTCTTCGAAGCCTATAACCTCCATCTGCGGAACTGGGCCTATATCGGCCTCCCCGAATCACGCTGGTTGCAGGGGATCGGCTACGTCTGGTCTTTCGCCACCATCTGGCCGGCGCTCTTCCTGACGGCCGACCTGCTTGAGGCGCTGGGTCTGCGACTCCGGGGACGACCGCTGGCGGTCGGACCGCGGCTGCGGGTCATCGCCACCTTGAGCGGTCTCCTGCTGGCGGTCGTCCCCCTGCTTCTGCCGACACACCTGGCAGCCTACACCTTCCTGGCTGTCTGGCTGGCCTATGTCCCCTTGATCGAACCTGTTCTGGCAGGGCATGCGCCCGTGCCCACTTTACTGGAGCAGGCCAACCGCGGGGAGTGGACGCGGTGGCTGAGTCTGGGCACAGCAGGGCTTCTCTGCGGATTGTTGTGGGAGAGCTGGAACATGGTGGCTAGTGCGCGCTGGATCTACATCTTCCCTCTGTTCCAGGATATGAAGCTCTTCGAGATGCCTCTGCCCGGATACCTCGGTTTTATCCCTTTCGCCTGGGAGGCATCTTCCCTCTACGCACTCATCGCCCTCATCCTGGTGCGACTCTTCCCCCGGATGCCTGCTTCGGCCTGGTTCGGCCGGCCGGCTGGGACCTGACCGCCCTGGCCCAGGTACTTTTCGGCGACCACAATCCCTCGGGTCGACTCCCGGTGACCTTCTACCGCTCGGTGGACGACCTGCCGCCCTTCGATGATTACCGGATGGCCGGCCGCACCTATCGCTACTTCGACGGCGCGGTGCTCTATCCCTTCGGTCATGGGCTCTCCTACACGCAGTTCGAGTACAGCGACCTGCAGTTACCGCAACGGGTGCATGCCGGTCGGGCGGTGGAGGTGGCGGTCACGGTGCGCAACGCCGGCGAACGGGACGGCTGGGAGGTGGTCCAGCTCTACCTGAGCGATCCCGAAACCTCCGCACCGGTGCCCCGATGTTCCCTGCAGGGATTTCGGCGGATCTTCCTGCATGCCGGGGAGTCCCACCGTCTCTACTTCGACCTCCATGCCCGACAGCTCTCCCTGATCGCGGCCGACGGAGAGCGCGTGGTCGAGCCCGGTTCCTTCGAGGTCAGTGTGGGAGGAGGACAGCCCGGCGTGCCCGGAGTAGCCTCGGTGAACGGGCGGTTCGAAGTGACCGGCGAGCTCTGGACGACTCCGCAACGTTGAACCGGACGGCATATCGACTTCCCGCCGCCGCCGGGCCGATGTTTCTTGTCGGCGAGCGGGAAGAACAGGAGTCGAGATGCCGGTATCCCGGAGGGTTCAGGACTCTTTCGCGCGCGCATCGTGGATCCGGAGGATGTTCGAGGAGGGGCTGAGGCTCAAGGCCGAACACGGCCCCGACAACGTCTACGATTTCAGTCTCGGTAATCCCGACCAGGAACCTCCCCCGGCCTTCAAACAGGTGCTGCGGGACCTGGCCGCCGAGCCCGGACCGGGTTGGCATGCCTACATGCCCAACGCCGGTTATCCGCGGACCCGGGAACGGGTGGCGGACTGGATGAGCCGCCTGCACGGTCTCGAATTCTCGTCCGGGGACGTGGTCATGACCCCCGGGGCGGCCGGCGCCCTGAACATCATCCTGAAGACCCTGCTGGATCCCCACGACGAGGTGGTCGTCCCCCGGCCCTGTTTCCTGGAGTACGACAACTATCTGGAGAACCACGGGGCCGTCGTCCGTCCGGTGGCGCTGGGGCCCGACTTCTCGCTCGATACGGCGGCCATCGCCGGGGCCATCGGACCCAGCACCCGGGCGGTCCTGATCAACTCCCCCCACAACCCGACCGGTCGGGTCTATCCGGTCGAGCAGATCGAGACGCTGGCGGAGGTGCTGTGTTCGGCCTCCGAGCGGCTCGGCCGACCGGTCTACCTGATCTCCGACGAACCTTACCGGCGGTTGGTCTACGACGGAGTGGAGGTGCCCAGCATCTTCACCGCCTATCAGGACAGCCTGGTAGCCACTTCGTTCTCCAAGGACCTCTCGGTGCCGGGGGAGCGGATCGGATTCGCCGCCGTGCATCCCGGGCTGACCGACCATGACGAGGTCCTGGCCGGACTGGGCCTGTGTATGCGCAACCTGGGCTATGTGAACGCCCCGGCCTTCATGCAGCGGGCGATCGCCGAGGTGCTGGACGAACAGGTGGATGTGACGACCTATCGCCGCCGCCGGGACCTGCTCTGCGACGGTCTGTCCGACAGCGGCTACGAGTTCGCCCGCCCGCAGGGGGCCTTCTATCTCTTCCCGCGCTCCCCGCTCCCGGACGACGTTGCGCTGGTCGGTCTGCTCCAGCAGGAACGCATCCTGGTGGTCCCGGGTACCGCCTTCGGCGCCCCGGGGTACTTCCGCATCGCCTACTGCGTCGATGAACGCACCATCGAGGGGGCGATGCCCGGGTTCCGCCGGGTGCGGGAACAGCTTCGGGACTGAGCCGTCGCCGACGGGGCGGTCGATCTCCCGGTGGTGTCCCGGTGCGGTCCGGTCAGCCGGTCGGCGAGCCCTCCAGCTCCGCCCGACGCTCCGTGAAGACATCCTTGCCCCAGGCCAGCAGCAGAGCAAGAGGGGCCTGCCGGCGGGCCAGGACCAGGATGTCGGTGGAGACCTGCCGGATGTCCCACTGGGCGTGGGCATCCTCGCGCAGCCGGGCGATGTGGTAGAGCTCCCGCACATCGGCTTTCAGCAGCAGGCGTCTCCGGTGCCCGTTGGTCAGCACGTAGGCGGCGGCCTGGGAGTGGACCCGGCGCAGCCGTTCCCAGGTTTCCGAGGCCTGCTCGTAGACCTCCTGGAACGATCCCTCCAGGCCGGCCTCCTGGACCAGCGGGGGACAGGTGAAACCCAGCGCGGGATCGTAGTCCTGCACCAGCTGGGTGCTCATGCGGTGGCGTTTCATCTGACCGTAGCAGGCGGCGCTGAGGACCACCTCGAAGGTGAAATCGGCCGCTTCGAACTCCCGGGTGGCGGATTCCCAGGGATTGGCGAAGCGCAGATACTCGCGTATGAAGCGTTCCCCCTCTTCCGGCTCGCTGACGAAGCGGGCGGCGGCCTCGTCGCAGGCGGCGGCATCGACCGTGGAGTGAGCGTGCAGCAGGGCACGCAGCACCGCCCGGTCGGGTTCGGGGGTGTGGTCGACGAGTCGCACATCCCCCTGCCGGGGGAAGGGGGAGGTACCATCGACGGGCCGGGATCCCGATCCCAGCACCGCCTCGGCCAGTTCCCGGCCGTGGGGATGGGTCCTGGTGAAGTGTTCCTCGCTCAGGGGGCGGCCGAAGGTACGTTCGTACTCGGATGGGTCGGTCAGCAGGATGAGGGAGGGGGCGACCTCCCCGGCCAGGGTGAAGAAGGCATCGGCCAGCGCCCGGACCTCTTGGAGCGGATGGGCGCGCAGACGCCGGATCATGTACTCCAGGTTGCGGGCGTTGGCTGTGAACCCGAGCTGGGCGGCGGTGGCCAGTCCCATCACATAGCGGGCATCCTCCTTGGCCCGACCCTCCAACTCGCGCAGTCCGGCGCGGGTGGCGGCTGCCGGCGGATCGGCCTTGATGAGATGGGCCCGCAGGGCCCGGTAGGCCTCCTCGTAAGCCTTCTTCTGGAGGGCCATCGCCCGTTCGAAGAGTACCCGAGGCTCCCCTTTGAACTCCTCGGGGACCACGAAGTCGCCCATCAGCTCCTGGTAGCGCTGCGACTTCTCGGTGTAGGAGCAGAGCCGGTGCCATTCCAGGGCCTCGACCGCCAGTCGGGAGACCTCCAGCACATCGAAATTGAAGACGGCGTGTTCGGCCACCGACTGGTGGTTCATCTCGAAGATTATGGCCTGGGCCGAACGGCGGGCGGCGGCCACATCGGAGAGCGCCCGGGCCCGCAGCTCGGTGACCGGGGCCGGGTCACGACTGATCCGGGCATAGGCGACCGCGACCGTCTCGGGGGTGAGAGCCTCGGGACGGATCCCTCGCTGCCGGCACTCGGCGATGAGGGCCGCATCCAGATTGAAACCGGCCAGTTCGATCCGCATGGGCGGGAGATCCTCCGCTTCAGGTGCGGTTCCAAGCTAGCACAGCCTGCCGCTGGCGTCACGGAAAGCCGCCCGGGATGGGGATGGGAGAGGGGAAAGAGAGGATCGGAGCAGGCAATAAATTGTCAGGACTCCTCATTAAAGAATCGTTAAAACATTGTTAAGATTCCCTGACATATCCGGCATTGATATATGTTTCATATTCGTATACGCTTTTTCAACTATCCTCCATCCCTGATCAGGGGCACGTCCAGACGATGTGGTCATACAGCTGGCAGATCCTCAGTTCCCCCCGGGGACGGGGCATTTTTGCCTTCTCCCTGATCGAACTGCTCATCTCTATCGCCCTGATCTCCACGCTGGCCGCCATCGTCACCCCCCTGTACGCTGATATGATGGACGACGTGCGCAACAGCCGGTCCCGCATCGAACTCATCGCCCTGACCGACGCCATCGACGACTACGATCAGCTCCACGGGCACTACCCGGTCACACTGGACGAGCTGGAAGGGCGGGTCCCCCGGACCGACCCCTGGGGCGAACCCTACCAGTACCTGCGCATCCGGGAGAGCCTGCGGGAGCTCGGGCAGAGCGGCCGCCTGGCTGCCCCCGCCGGAGCCCGCAAGGACCACTTCATGGTCCCGCTCAACCTCGACTACGACCTCTACAGCAAGGGGAAGGACCGGGACAGCGAGGCACCCCTCGTCGCCGAGGCCAGCCACGACGACATCATCCGGGCGATGGAGGGCTCGTTCTTCGGGCTCGCCTCGACCTTCTGAGGACGGCCGGCATGCGTCTCGAACGGGAGGTCATCCACAGCCGGGTGGGCCGGCGCATCCTGGTCCTCTTCGTGCTCTGCGCCCTGGTGCCCATCACCCTGCTGGCGGTGGTGGCCTTCTTCCAGGTCCGGGCCCAGCTGCGCGCCAAGAGCCTGGAGCGTCTGCAGCAGGAGACCACCTCGATCGGCAAACTCACCGTGGACCGGCTCGCCACGCTGGAATCAGCCCTCGCCGAACTGGCCCGGGACGGGCCGGCCCTCGAGCAGCGTGGGACGTCTGCGGCTCCCGGGGGAGCAGGTCGGATGCCGGACTCCGGCATGTTCAGCGCCCTCTCCGTCCTGCCGCCGGGCGGTGTCCCGATCGCCCTCACCGGCCCTTCGGTCCCTGCCCGGGCCTTCGCGGAGGATGCCCTCGCCGCGCTGCCGCCGGGCGGGTTCCTGATCCAACAGCTCGACCGGAGGGTGGAGGGATACGGACTCCTGCTGCTGCATCGGGGGGGCTCCCCCCCCGCGCCGGGGGTCGTGCTGGCCGGTGTGATCACCCCGGCGTACCTCTGGCGGACCGAGAAGTACCTGCTGGCCTTCGGGATGGAGATGGTCGTCATCGATGCCCATGGGCGGGTCCTGCAGACCTCCCTGCCGGCCGCTCCGACCCTGCCGGTGAGCCTCGTACAGAGTCTGCGGGAACGGCACACCGGCGAGCTGGCGTTCATCGCCGGCGGCCGGGACTACCTGGGTACCTTCTGGAGCCTGCCGATGGGCCGGTACGGGACCGAACCGTGGTACCTGGTCCTGGGAGAGGAGCGCGGTCAGGTCCTGGCCCCCATCAACTCCTTCATGTACTACTTCATCCTCATCGCGCTCGCCTCGCTCTGGATCGTCCTGCTGCTCAGCATCAGCCAGATACGCCGCAGCCTGGTCCCCCTGGAACACCTGCAGGAGGGGACCCGCCGGATCGCCCGGCAGGAGTTCGACAGCCGGGTCCGGATCGACAGTCATGACGAGTTCGAGGAACTGGGGGATTCCTTCAACCGGATGGCGGCCCGGCTGGGCCAGCAGTTCAGGGCCCTCGGCACCATCGCCGAGATCGACCGGACCGTGCTCTCCTCACTCAACGAAGAGCGTATCCTGGACACGATCTTCGATCAGACGCTGACCATCGTCCCGGGTGAATCCCTCACGGTCGCTCTCTTCGCCGACGAACCCGGGGCCGGGACCCGGGTCTATACCCGCCGGCGGGTGGACGGGATGCGCCGGCTGGACCAACAGCGTGCCCCCTCCCCGGGGCTGCTCGAGGAACTCCTTGAGATGCCCGAGATCCTCCGGATACAGGACGGGGCGGCCGACTATCCTTTCCTGGAGCCGCTGCGGCAGGAGGGGCTGGAGTCCTTCCTCCTCATGCCCATCCGTCACCACCAGCAGTTGGCCGGTGTCATGGCCCTGGGACTCGGACCGAACCAGGATCTTCCCGAGGAGGATGCCCGCCAGGCCCGTCAGCTGGCCGACCAGTATGCCGTGGCGCTCTCCAACGCCCACCTGGTCCGGGATCTGGACAGCCTGAGCTGGGGGACCCTGGTTGCCCTGGCCCGGGCGATCGATGCCAAGTCCCACTGGACGGCCGGTCATTCCGAACGGGTGACCTACCTGGCCCTGCATATCGGCGATGCCATGGGACTGGATCCCGACCGTCGGGACATCCTCCACCGCGGGGGGCTGCTGCACGACCTGGGCAAGATCGGCATCCCGGCGACCATTCTCGACAAAGCCAGCCGGCTGGATGACGAGGAGCGCCATATCATGCAGCAGCACACCCGGCTGGGTGTGCGGATCCTGGAGCCGGTCCCCGTCTTCCGCCCGGTGCTGCCCATCGTCCTCCAGCATCACGAGCACTTCGACGGCGGCGGTTATCCCGATGGTCTGCAGGGCGAGAAGATCGACCCGCTGGCCCGGATACTGACCGTCGCCGACTTCTACGACGCCCTGACCTCGGAACGGCCCTATCGCCCGGCCCGGGACCCGGCCGAGGTCATCACCATCATCCGCGAGGAAGCCGGACGCCAGTTCGATCCTGATGTGGTGACGGTGTTCCTGAGCGTGATCAACACCTGGGAGGTGCCTGTCTTCGGTGCTTCCCTCGAACTCGAAGTACCAGGGGAGGTGTGAGATGTCCGCCCAGGCCCCGAAACGCTCCCTTGTCGCCATCCTCCTGTGCGTGTTCATCGCAGCCGCACTGCCGGGCTGCGGCCGCGGCCGGATCAAGGAAGTGCCCCCCGAAATGCTCGGAGTCTGGTACACCGACGCCCCCGGCTACCAGGACCGCTGGATGGAACTGCGGACCGACGAGATCGTCTTCGCGACCGGACCGAACACGTCGACCACCCATCACGTCAACGGTCTGCGTCGCCACGAGGAACGCGGACACGTCGACTACTCCATCTATTATGACAACGAGGAGGGGCAGGAGTACGAGTTGGTCGTCACCTACGAGTACGAAGAGGGAGGCCGGATCCTCTTCCAGAACCAGAAGAACATGGTCTGGCGCCGGCGTTCCCCCGGAAAGGAGTGACCATGTCCATTTCCCGGATACCCCCTCTCGGTCTGTCCGTCGCCCTCACCCTGCTGCTGGCTACCGCAGTCCAGGCCCAGCGACCCGACCTGAGCGGTACCTGGAAGCTGGTGCCGGAGCGCAGTGAGATCGCCCCCACCGGCAGCCGGCCCGGCGGACAGGGTCGGGGTGGGGGAGCAGCCGAGGCGGCTGAGCTGCGGATCACCCAGGAGAGCGGCAAGATCACCATCCGCTGGACGGGGAGCAGCCCCCGGGGGGAACGGGAGATGGTGATGGAGGTGATCCCGGACGGTCAGCCGCACAGCAACACCAACCAGTTCGGAGGCGAGGTCACCACCACGGCGACCTGGAAGGAGGGGATCCTTGAGTTCCAGCAGACCCAAGCGGGTGGTCGCCAGGGTCAAACCGGCCCCCGGATCACCGTGTGGCGCTACCGGCTGGGCGAGGGCGGCAGTCTGCTCGTCGACCGGGTGAACCAGACACCGCGCGGGGAAGTGACCAGCAAGCTGGTCTACATCAAGTAGACCGCAGCCTGAAGAGAGCCCCGGGCGAGTGAGGTGGTGCAGGAGTTCCGGCACGCCTGGGAGGGCTACCGGACCTACGCCTGGGGGCACGATGCCCTGCGCCCGCTCAGCCGATCCGCCCACGACGGGTACGGGGTCTCCCTCTGCATGACCCCGCTGGATGCCTTCCTGCCGACCGTCCGACGGAGGCTGGAATCCCACCTTGACGCCCGCTAGACTCGCCCCATGAAATCCTCCGACGCGATCCTGCATATGGCCCTCCGGCCACCGGCTGGCCCGGCCGTCCTGCTCCTGCTGACCCTGCCGGTCGCTGCGGCAGCCCAGCCGGGAGCCTTCGATACCCGGATCCGCGAGAGTGTCGCCCGCCACGAGGCGGCGATCGTCGCGGTGCGGCATCGGATCCACCAGCACCCCGAACTGGGCAACCGTGAGTTCGAGACCTCTCGCCTGGTGGCCGAACACCTGTCACGTCTCGGTTACGAGGTCCGGACCGGGGTGGCCCATACCGGGGTGGTCGCCCTTCTGGAGGGTGGGCGGCCCGGCCCGCCGGTGGCGCTGCGGGCCGACATGGACGCCCTGCCGGTGACCGAAGCCACCGACTTCCCCTTCCGCTCGACCGTCCGGGCCGAGTGGGATGGGCAGGAGGTCGGGGTGATGCATGCCTGCGGGCACGATGTCCACACCTCGGTCCTGCTGGGCACAGCGGCCGTCCTGGCCGACCTGCGGGCTGACCTGCCGGGTGCTGTCCTGCTCATCTTCCAGCCGGCCGAGGAGGGTCCGCCCGCCGGCGAGGAAGGGGGCGCCTCGCTGATGCTGGCCGAGGGGGCCTTCGAACCAAACACTCCGGAGGCGATCTTCGCCCTGCATGTCTCCCCCGACCTGGAGGTCGGTACGGTCGGCTACGCCGTCGGTCCGGCCCTGGCGTCCAGCGACCGGTTCGAGATCGTGGTGACCGGACGCCAGACGCATGGGGCCGCCCCTCATCAAGGGATCGACCCGGTCGTCACCGCCGCCCAACTGGTGCTGGCCCTGCAGACCATCCCCTCGCGCACCCTCGACCCGCTCCAGCCCAGCGTGCTCAGCGTGGGGATGATCCACGGCGGAGAACGTTTCAACATCATCCCCGAACAGGTCCGACTCGTTGGAACGGTGCGCACCTATGCGGTCGAGGTCCAGGATGAGATCGAGCGGCGTATGCGGGAGATCACCGCCGGGGTGACGGCCGCCGCTGGAGCGGAGCACTCACTGACCTACGTCCGCGGCAACCCGCCGACCATCAACGACCCCGACCTGGTCCGGCGCATGGCACCGACCCTGCACCGGGTGCTGGGGGAGGGCCGGGCCCGGGAGGGGCCGCCGGTGATGATGGCCGAGGACTTCTCCCTCTACGCCCAGCGCGTGCCCGGCTTCATGTTCTGGCTTGGGGCGCACGCTCCGGGGACCGAGACCGGTCCCCTCCACAGCCCCATCATGCGGGCCGACGACAGCGCGGTCGCGGTGGGTATGCGGGCGCTCAGCAGTCTGGTCGCCGACTATCTCATCTCCACCGGCCGTGAGGGACGGGAGCCATGATGGACTGGATCACCAGCCCGGAAGTCTGGGCCGCCCTGGTCACCCTGACCGTTCTCGAGATCGTCCTGGGCATCGACAACATCGTCTTCATCTCCATCCTCTCGGGGCGACTGCCCCCCGAGCAGCAGCCGAAGGCCCGACGCTGGGGGCTGTTCGCGGCGATGTTCATGCGCATCCTGCTGCTGCTCTCCATCGCCTGGATCATCCGCCTCACCCGGCCGCTGTTCGAGGTGGCCGGCCTGGAGGTCTCCGGCCGCGACCTGGTGCTGCTGCTGGGCGGTCTCTTCCTCATCGCCAAGGCGACCCACGAGATCCATGACAAACTCGAGGGCGGAGACGAGGACCGGAAGGTCCGGCTGGTCGGGTCCCTGGCCGGGGTGATCGTCCAGATCATGCTGCTGGACATCGTCTTCTCGCTCGACTCGGTCATCACCGCGGTGGGGATGACCCGTTTCGTCGGGGTGATGATCGCGGCCGTGGTGATCGCGGTGATCGTCATGATGGTGGCCGTCGAAGGGGTCAGCGCGTTCATCGAGGAACATCCGACCGTACGTATGCTGGCCCTGGCCTTCCTGCTGCTGATCGGGGTCTCGCTGATGGCCGAAGGTCTCCATCACGGCATCCCCCGCGGTTACATCTACGTCGCGATGGCCTTCTCGATCTTCGTGGAGATACTGAACCTGCGGATCCGGGACGACGGGCTGCCGCCGGTGACTCTGCGGGGCACGGGGTCGGATGCCGGGGGCCGAGAATCTGTCACCCGCCGACCACCACGACTGAGCGATCCCTCAGGATGATGCTGCCCGGCGTCCTTCAGCCCGAACGTATCCATGGGCACCGGGCCCGGCCGCCACGCCGGACTCGAGGTCCAGGGCGACACCGCCCGATTGCTGGCTCTCCAGCGGTCTGAATAGAGTCTTATCAGCGGATGTATAGGGGGCGGGCCGCGGCCTCGATCGGCCGCTCCCCGTCTGCGGAGAGGGTCTGAACCGGATATCTCCAGGCCACTCCACCTGCCGGACCCACACGATGGAGTTGTCTCGTAATGACCCTATCAGACCGCCGTCTATGCACCCCCTTGCCCCTGTTCAGACCGATCCTGACGGTCTTCCTGTTCCTCCTTCTCCCAATCCTGGGGCCGACTTCCCCCATCGGAGCCCAGGAGATGGCGGAGATCCCAACGGTTCGCAGGATCACTCCGGACGGGCGTGAGGTCCTGCAGCTCGACCTTGAGACCGCGTTGCGTTTTGCGCTCGACCGGTCCTGGCGGGTCGAACGTTCGCGACTGGAACTGCTCCGCGACCAGTACAACCTGCAGGCCAGTCGGGCAGCCCTGAAATCGAACGCCAAGCTGTCATTCACGCTGCCCGATTTCGATCAATCGATCAAGGAGATCACCGATCCCAGCACGGGGGATCCGATCATCCTGAGCACCAAGGGAGCACGCTATTCGACCACCCTCAGCATCCGCCAGCCTCTCCCGACCGATGGCGTGGTCTCGCTCAACGGTGTACTCAACCGCACCCAGGACGACCTTATCAAATACACGCCGGACAAGAAGACCTATTATGCCCGGACTTTCGTGAAGTTTGACCAGCCGATCCTACAGCCCAACCGCATCCAGATGGACATCCGTCGGGCCGAGCTTCAGCTGGAGGAGACCGAGCTGGGCGCCCGCGATGAGCAGTTCCGGATCGTATCGGAGGTCTCGCGCAGCTACTTCGACCTCTTCGACTGGACGGTCCAGGCCGATCTGGCCGAACAGCGTCAGGAGCGGATGGAGCGTATCTACACCACCGGACAACGGCTGCTGGAGGAGGGAGTACTGGCGGAAGTGAGTATGCTCCAGCTCGAGGTGGAACGGGGCGCGGCGCTCGATCGGGCCTCCACGGCCACCGGCCGCCTGGCCCGGGAGAAGGAGGACTTCAAACAGCAGATCGGGCTCTCCCTGGACGACCTGATCGAACTCGATTCGGCGATCGACTGGGAACCGGCCTCCATCGACGAGCAGGCGGTACTCTCCCGGGCTCTGGCCGAGCGCAGCGACCTGTTGCGGACCTACATGCGCCGGGAACGGCAGGAGATGGACATACGAGAACGCCGGGCCGAAGGTTCACTCACCGGCAGCGTCAGCCTGACCCTGGGGCTGGAGGGCCGGGGCGGTCACATGGACGACTTCTACGACGCCCTCGGCGATCCCGACCAGGCCCGCGGGGCAGCCATCAATTTCTCCCTGCCGCTCTGGGACTGGGGTCGGAATCGGGCTCGGATCCTTTCCAAGCAGACCGAGATCGACCAGAACTACCTGACCGAAGGGGAGACCATGCGCACCATCCAGCGAGAGGTGGCCGGGGTGGTGGACCGGGTGCGGGAGGCCGAGGAGCGGTTGGATGTGCTCCAACGCAGTACCGAGGCCGCCCAGCGCTCGTTCCAGCTCACCTTCGAGCAGTTCGAGGCGGGCGAGATAGGGGTCCAGGACCTGCTGCTGACCGAGAACCGGTTCGCCGAAGCCCGGAGCAGTTACCTGCGGGCGTATCTCGACTATCGCCGGGCGCTCATCGATCTGGATGGGGTCACTGTCTCCGGCGGATATGGACGGAGTCGCTTCTAGGGAACGAACCAACCCGGCCGCAGCGGTGTATCATCTCCGGAAGAAGTCATCAACTTCCTCTTCCGGTTCCTGTCCGACCCGGACGATGTCGCCGATCTGACCCAGGAGGTCTTCCTCCAGGCCTGGCGGCATCTCGACCGCTTCGACCCCGGTCGCGGTCGCTTCCGCAACTGGCTTTTCCGCATCGCTTCCAACACCGCGGTCAACCAGCTCCGCTCCCGACGTCGCCGCCGCGAACGGCAATACCAGGCCGTCGCCGGGCAGGACCGCCAGGAGTTCCCGCCGGTCGAACGGCTGGAGACCGAAGAATCCTGTTCGCAGCTGCGTGCAGCCATAGGCTCACTGCCGGATGCGGAGCGGCAGGTCGTCCTGCTGGTCTGTTACCACGAGCTGCCCTACCGCGAGGTAGCGGCGATCCTGGACATACCCGTCGGGAGTGGGCGGCCCTGGTGGTACTGGTCGTGGGGGGAACCCTGCTCTTCCAACTG
>CAYUVJ010000007.1:0-16965 GCA_964447955.1 uncultured Gemmatimonadota bacterium | reverse complement strand
CTCGGTGTCCTGCTGGCCTTCATCCTGGAATCGATGGACTCCTCCATCGGGACCATCGAGGACGTGGAGGAGTACCTCGAGCTTCCGGTGCTGGCGGTCATTCCCCACCTGGGGGTGGAGAAGGTGGCCGCCCAGCTGGTGGACGAGAACCCGCCCCTCGGAGAAGACCCCAATCTGGACATGTACGCCCGTCTCATCCCCCACTACGACCCCAAGTCGCCGGCGGCCGAGGCCTATCGCACCCTGCGCACCAACCTCCAGTTCGCGACCGTCGGGGCGGACGTGGGCGCGGAGAAGAAGAACACCTTCATCTTCACCTCCGCGTCCCTGCAGGAAGGGAAGACCACCACCATCATCAACCTCGCCATCACCATGGCCCAGGCCGGCAACCGGGTGCTGTTGATGGGCTGCAACATGCGGCGCCCGACGATCTACAAGTCGTTCGGCGTGCCGCGGGAGAAGGGGATGACCGACATCCTGACCGGTCAGCTCCCCTGGCGCGACTGCGTGAAGACGGTCACCGACATGATGGTCGGTCCGCTCAGCCTGCAGAGCGTCATGTCGATGCCGGGACTCGACAACCTGCATCTGATCACGGCCGGGGGCATCCCGCCCAACCCCTCGGAACTCCTCAACTCGCCCCGCTTCGGCGAACTCATCGACGAGGTGCGGCATGAGTACGATTGTGTCATCGTCGACTGTCCGCCCATCCTTCCGGTGACCGATGCCGCGGTGGTGAGTCGTCAGGTCGACTGGAGCGTGCTCATCTATCAGGTCGGCAAGGTGCCGCGCAACGCCCTGCGGCGGGCCCGGACCCACCTCCAGAACGTCGGTGCCCACGTACTCGGCATCGCCATGAACGACGTGCGGTCCGAGATCAGCGGCTACTCCCCGTACAGTCAGTACATGACCAAGTACTACGGGGAGGAATCCAAGAAGCGACGCCGCACCCTGCTGCAGCGTCTGCGCGACGGTCTCCGCCGGAGCCGGCGCCGGGGCGAAGGTGAACCGGCACCCCGCCACCAAGAGGACGAGGAGAAAACCTGGATCGACGTGCCCTATCTGACTGAGGAGAACGGGACCACGGACCAGGACAAACTGGCCCGACTTCCCTATTCCCGGATCTCTCCGGAATCCGCTCCGGACGCCGGGGAGGGACCACCGGAACCACGACCCACCTCTGCCGAGGAGCGTGTCACCGAGCCGGTGGAGGAACATCGCAGTCTGCTCGACCGCATCCCGCTCTGGGTCTGGCTCATCACCCTGCTGGTGGTCGTGGCGGTCATCGTCCTCAGTCTGCTGGGGATCTGGTCGGGCAGCAGCACCGCGGCGATCGACCCCGCGGTCCGGGTGGCGGCGACCAGCCCTCCTTCCACCGTCCCGATCCCTCCACCCCCACCCCGCGGGACGACCATCCCGGTCTGGAGCGTCCAGGCGGGTTCCTTCCGGGAGGCCGCCGCGGCCGAGGCCCTGGCCCGGACGCTGAAGGGTGCAGCGTCCCTGGACGGGGCTCCGGTCTGGACCCGGGCCGAGGAGGTCCCCGGACTGGGGGTCTGGTATCGGGTCTGGGTCGGGCGCTACGAGAGGAAGGAGGAAGGGGAGGCGGCCGTCGACCGTGTCCGCCGCAGCGGACGGGCCGCGCTGGCACTGCTGCGCAGCACGACCGCACCACTTCCCTGATCCCCCGTGGCCAGGCAGGAATTCGGAGAGCAGACGCTCGGGGTGTTCATCGCCCTCCTGGTGGGCGTCCTCACCCTCTTCATCGCCACGGTAGTGGCCCAGAGCAGCAGCCTGTTGGCCCTGGGCGCCACCCTCGGCATCATCATCTTCACGATCGCTTTCCTCTACCCTGAGGCCGGGCTCTACATCCTGCTGCTCTCCATGCTGTTGAGCCCCGAGATCATCCTGGGCAGCCTGGGCTCGGATACCTCGGCCACCCGCGGGATCACCCTGCGGCTCGACGACTTCCTGCTGCTGCTGCTGGCCGTGACCTGGATCGCCCGGGGAGCGATCCACAAGGAACTGGGGCTCTTCCTCTCCAGCCCCCTGAACCGGCCGATCGCCATCTACCTCGCCCTCGCCGCGGTGGCCACCGCCATCGGCATGCTCTTCGACCGGGTCCGGCCGGCCCTGGGGACCCTGTACGTCCTGAAGTACGCGGAGTACTTCATCGTCTACTTCGCCACCCTCAACTTCGTGCGTAACCGGGCCCACCTGAAGCGGCTCACCATCGTGGCCCTGGTCACCGCCGTCCTGGTGGCCCTCTTCGCCATCGCTCAGATCCCTCAGGGTGTGAGGGTCTCCGCTCCCTTCGAGGGCGAGACCGGGGAACCCAACACCCTGGGCGGCTACCTCATCTTCATCATCGCTCTGCTGGCCGGTCTGATGACCACCGCGCCGTCGTTGAGGGCCGGGCTGCGCTACGCCCTCGGCATCATGCTGCTCGGGGTCCCCTTCCTGTTCACCCTCTCCCGGGCATCCTACCTGGCCGCCCTGGCGGTCGCCCCGATCCTGATCGCCTTCTCCCGCCGCAAGCTCATCGCCGGCTTCGCCGTGGTGACGATCTTCCTCACCATGGTCCTGATCGCCCCGGC
The DNA here is from genome assembly GCA_964447955.1 of uncultured Gemmatimonadota bacterium. GTDB lineage: Bacteria > Blakebacterota > Blakebacteria > Blakebacterales > CAYUVJ01 > CAYUVJ01. The sequence continues at coordinate 14,371 of CAYUVJ010000007.1, read as the reverse complement.
CTCGGTCACCGAGCGCATCAACTACACCTTCGGCGGTCAGGGTGCGCGGAGCGACCAGGTGGTCGTGAGGGGCATCCGTCTGGACACCTCGACCTCGGCCCGGCTGGTCTCCTATCAGACGATCCTGCGCGACTTTCCCAAGGAGCCGGTCATCGGCTACGGGGTGACCGGCTACGGGTTCATCGACGGTCAGTACATGCGGGTCCTGATCGAGACGGGTCTGGTCGGACTGGCGGCCTTCCTCTGGCTCCTCTATGCGCTGGTCCGCCAGGGCTGGGGAACCTACCAGACCGCGCGGGGCGACTGGGAACGGGGGCTCTGCATCGGATACCTGGCGGGTACGGCCGGTCTGGTCCTGCACGCCCTGGGCAGCAACACCTTCATCATCGTGCGCATCATGGAACCCTTCTGGTTCTTCACCGGAGTGATGACCCTGCTCCATCTCTGGAACACGGGGGAGCAGGCCGAGGAGACGACGGCGGACGCCGGGACCGAACCCGCCCGTCCCCACTCTCACGGTTACCTCCGACCCTACGTCTGAGGAGGTCCGCCGCCTCATGCCCCCCTCCGCCGACGGCCGCACCCTGATCCTGGCCCTGGCCGGGATCGGCGATCTGCTGCTGGCCTCACCGGCCGTGCGTCGTCTGCAGGAGGGGTACGGGATCGACCGATGTCTGCTGGCCATCGTCCCCCGGGCCCTCGACCTGATGCCCCTGCTCGAGATCCCCGGACGGGTCCTGACCCTGCCGCTCGACGAGGTCCGGCTGCCGGCACTTCTGCTGCGGGGTTCCGCCCGCCGACAGGTGGCCGCCTTCCGGCAGCGGGTCCGGGAAGCCGGGGTGACCGAGGTGATGAGTCTGCATGAGATCGGTTCACTGCGGGGACTGCTCAGCCTCTCTCTGTTCCTGCGAGGTCTGGGGGTGCGGAAGACCATCGGCCGGGGCTGGCGGGGGACCCGACTCCCGTTCCGGACGGCGGTCTCCGAGCACGCCCTGCACGGTCTCCACAACGTGGAACGTTATCATCGGGTGGCCGACCTGGCCGGGGCTCCCGGTGAGCACCTCGGGCCCCGTCTCGACACCCCGGCCCTGCCTCCCGACCTCCCGACCCTGGCCTCCCCGCTGCTCTGTCTGAATCCCGGCGCCAACGTCCCCGGCAAGCGCTGGCCGATCGACCGGCTCGTCACCGTCGGTCGGACCCTGGCCGACCGCTTCGGGGGCATCGCGGTACTGGGCGGCCCGACGGAGCAGTCCGAGAGCCGGGCCATCGCCGAGGCCATCGGGACCCCGGCCGTCTCTTTAGCCGGCCGGGTGGACCTGAGCGGGCTGGCGGCCGTGCTGGGCCGGGCCAGTGTGCTGGTGACCAACAACTCCGGTCCGATGCACCTGGCCGCGGCCCTGGGGACCCCGACCGTCGCCCTCTTCGGCAACCTGCCGGTCGAGACCCTTCATCCCTGGCTCCCCGAAGGACGCTACCGGGTGCTGACCTCGGACCGGAACCGCCTGCCCGACTCCCTGGAAGCCATCGACGTGGCCGAGGTGGTCACCGCGGTGCGCACGCTCGTGGAGGCCTGAGACCGTGGACAGACCCGTCCTCCATGTCATCACCCGGATGGAAGCAGGGGGGGCGCCCCGCAGCCTGCTCCTGCTGTTGAGCGAACTGCGGGAACGGGGGGTGCCGGTGGAACTGGCCAGTGGCCCCACCCCTCCGCCGGCCCGGGACCTGCTGCCGGAAGCCATCCAGCTCGGCATCCCGGTCCATCCCGTCCGCCACCTGCGGCGGGACCCGCATCCACCGGCCGACCTGATGGCCCTGGCCGCCCTGGTCCGGCTCATCCGCCGCCGTCGTCCCGCCCTGGTCCACGCCCACACCAGCAAGGCGGGTTTCCTGGCCCGGCTGGCTGCCCGGCTGACCGGGGTGCCCAGCGTCTACAGCCCGCGCGGCACCATCCTGGAGGGCTACTTCACCGGGTGGCGACAGCGCCTCTTCCTGGCCCTGGACCGCCGGGCGGCCTGCTGGTCGCGATGCATCGTCGGTCTGACCCCGGAGGAATCGCAGAGCTACCTGGCCGCCGGGATCGGTACCCCCGACCAGCACGTGCAGATCCCCATCGGGGTCGATCTGGCTTCTTTCACACCACCCGCCGCCGAGGAGCGGGCCCGTCTCCGCCAGGCCCGGGGGATCGCACCCGAGGAACTGGTGCTGGTCACCGTGGGGCGTCTGGTGCCGGTCAAAGACCAGGCGACCCTGGTCCGCGGACTCGCTCGGTTGGGGAACGAGGTCCCCCCCTGGCGCTGCCGGATCGTGGGGGATGGTCCCGAGGAGGCGTCCCTGCGCCGACTCGTCGCCGAGACGGAGCTCACCGACCGGGTGACCCTGACCGGTCCGAGCGAAGACGTCCCGGGGGAACTGGCCCTGGCCGACCTGTTCGTCCTGACCTCGGTCAACGAGGGTTTCGGGCGGGTGCTGCTGGAGGCGATGGCCGCCCGCCTGCCGGTGGTGGCCACTGCGGTGGGCGGTATCCCCAGCGTGCTCGACGGCGGCCGGGCCGGCCTTCTGGTGCCGGCCGGCGACCCGCCGGCCCTGGCCGCGGCCCTCACGACCCTCCTCCAGGACGGAGAAGAAAGGGATCGGCTGGTTCGTCTGGGCTTCGAGAGGGTCCGGGACCACTACAGCCTGAAGGCGATGGTCGACGGACATCGTGACCTCTATGAACGGCTGCTCGCGGATACCGGAAAGGCGGCCAGGCTTGCATAGTGTCATCGTTCTGGGGCATCTTGGCGTAGGCTGTGGAGTACGATGTTGATAGCACCAACCGCGTAGTGGACCGTACCGGGGGGAACGGACATGTATCTGGATTTCTGGGGCCTCGAGCGGATGCCGTTCAAGAACACGCCCGACCCCGAATTCTACTTTCACTCCCCCCAGCACGACGAGACCCTGACCCGGATGCTCTTCTGCGTGCAGAACGACATGGGGGCTGCGGTCGTGACCGGCGTGTTCGGATGCGGCAAGACACTTCTCATCCATCTGCTCCGGAGCCGGCTCGATCGCAGCAACTACCAGTTCGTCATGGTCACCTATCCCCAGCTCGACGATCTGGAACTGCTCCGCATGATCTTGATCAAGATGGGACTCTCGGTCGTTCCCCAGGCTAAGGCCGATGTGGTCAACAAGCTGGAGGAGAGCCTGCTCAACAACCATCATGACGGGCGTCAGACCATCCTGATCATCGACGAGGCGCACATCATCGAGCGTCGGGAGACCTTCGAAGAGATCCGTCTCCTGCTCAACTACCAGCACGAGGGCCACAGCCTGATCAGCCTCTTCCTGGTCGGTCAGCCCGAACTCGGACTGAAGGTCGACCTGAACAAGCCACTGGCGCAGCGGGTCGCCATCCGCGCCCATCTGGGGCCCTTCACCCTGGATGACACGATGGCCTACACCAGGCACCGGCTGCGGACCGCCGGTGCGGAGCGGGAGCTCTTCAGCGAGCGGGCCTACGAACTGGTCCACGACCTGAGCGGGGGCATCCCGCGCCGGGTCAACAACATCTGCAACCTGGCCCTGCTCCTGGGCTCTTCCCGAGGTCTGGACCACGTCGACGAGATGGTCATCTACGACGTTTCCCGGACCCTGGAGGGAGAGTACTGAGGGATCGGATGCTCCGATTCGCCGACCGGGTCATCTCTTCCTCGCTTCTGACCCTGGGTCTGCTCACTCTGCCGGTGACCATTACCGCGAGTCCCTCATCCGGGATCGTCCCGCCGGCCGCCGATACCACGCTGACCGTCCTGGTGCACGCCCACGCTGTCTTCGATGAGCGAGGGCCGGGCAGTCTGGAGGAGCTCCAGCAGGCTGCCGGGCAGGCCGGTATCGATGCCATCCTGGTCGTTGAGACCCTGCTGGCCGACTGGACCTGGGCTCCCCCGGTGCTGCGCTGGTTCGGAGGGGGGCGCCTCCGGATGGACTCGGTGGTCCGCTCCGGCTCCGACCGTTACTTCGAGACCGTAGCTGCCGCCGACCGGAGCATCCCCGAGGTCACCCTCGTCGCCGGGGTGGAGATCGCCCCCTACTATCGCTGGTCCGGCGCCCCCTGGAGCGGCTCGTTGACCATGTGGGATTGGCAGCGCAATCTGCTGGTCTTCGGGCTGGACGGACCGCAGGACTACCTCGAGCTGCCGGTCCTTGGCCTGCGCCGGCGGACCGTCGCCTCATGGCGGGATATCCCCTGGCTGCTGCTGGTCCTGGTCGCCGCCTTCGGTTTCCTCTATTCCCTGAACCGGCTCCGGGTCGTTTCCACCCTGCTCACCCTGACCTTCTTCATGGTCCTGCTCGGTTCGGGTCCGCCGCCACCGGGGCCCTTCTCCCCCTATGCCCGGGACGTGGGGCTGCAGCCCTGGCAGACCCTCATCGACTCGGTCGCCGCCCGCGGGGGGGTGGCGATGTGGTCCCAGGTCGAGGCCCGGGACGATCAGCGGCGGTTGGGCGGCCTGGTCCATATCCGGACCGAGCCTCACCCCCAGGTGCTGACCGGCACTTCCGGCTACCGGATGTTCGGGGCCATCTATCCCTCCACGTCGGCCGCCCAGGAACCGGGCCGGGAATGGGACCGGGCGCTGCTCGACTTCCTGGCCGGCCGCCGCAGCACCCCGGTCTGGGGATGGGGGGAGGCGGCGCTCCACTATCCCTCCCAGCTCGAAGGGCCGAACCGCAAACGGGTGGATGAGGTGCTGTCGGTGATCCGGGCGAGGGGCCCGGACGAGGCATCGATCCTGTCGGCACTGGCCACCGGACGGGGCTACTCGGTCCGGGCGGCGGTGGCGGACGGCCGGTTGGAACTGCTAGGCTTCCAGGCCGCAGCCGAGGGGGAGCGCGCCGGCAGCGGGGAGTGGCTGTCCACCGGACATCCGGTCCGGGTGACGGCCGGCTGGCGATATCGGGGGGCGGGTTCGCCGATCTTCACCGGACGACTCGTGCGGGACGGGGTGGTGGTCCGGGAGTGGACCGGGGTCGGGGAAGGATCCCTGGTCTGGGAGGAACCGGCACCGGGCCCGGTCGGAGCCCACTTCTTCCGTCTGGAAGTGCATGGGCGCGACCACCGACTGCTGACCAACCCGGTCTTCATCCGTTCCGGAGGGATGCGGTGATCGTCGCCGTCCACCAGCCTCAGTATCTGCCCTGGGCGGGTTATCTCGACAAGATCGACCAGGCCGACGTCTTCGTCCTGCTCGACACGGTCCAGTTCAAGAAGGGGGAGTGGCAGAATCGGAACCGCATCAAGACCGCGGCCGGCTGGCAATGGCTGACCGTTCCGGTCCGCCACGACCACGGTCAGACGATCGCCGAGGTGCGGATCGACCCGGAACGACCCAACTGGTCCCGTAAACACCGCGAGGCCCTGAAGACCAACTATGGAGCCACTCCCTGGTACGAACGGGTACGGGAGCGGCTCGAGCCGGTCTGGGAGCAGGAGTGGACCGCGCTGGCCTCTCTCAACCGGGCGACCATCGAAGTCCTGGTCGACCTGATGGGGATCACCACCCCCCTGCGCTGGGCTTCGGAGCTGGGCCCGGCCTCCGAGCAGCCCGATGAGCGGCTGATCCACATCTGCGACCTCCTCGGGGCCGACACCTACCTGGCCGGAGCCGGCGGTCCCGACTACATGGAACTGTCCCGCTGGGAACAGGCCGGCGTCCAGGTCGTGGTCCAGGCGTTCGTCCACCCCGTGTATGATCAGCCCTTCGGAGGTTTTCTGCCCGCCATGTCGGCCGTCGACCTACTATGCAACTGCGGGCCCGAGGCCCTGGCGCTGCTGCGCACGACCAACGGCCGTCCCGCCCACGAGAGGTGACTCGTCATGAAGACCTCGGAGAAGCACGTCGATATCCTGGCCATCGGGTCCCATCCCGACGATATCGAGTACGGCTGCGGCGGGACCCTGACCAAATTCGCCGGGGCCGGACACCGGGTCTTCCTCTATGTGGCCACTCCAGGTTCGTACGGCGGTGAGCCTGAGACCCGGCGGCGGGAAATGGCCGTTTCGGCGGAACTCATGGGGGTCACCGAGCTCTTCTGGGGGGATTACGTCGATACCCGGATCCCGCTGAACCAGGAACTGGTCGCCGAGCTCGAGGGGATCATCAACAAAGTCCGGCCCACCTTCATCTTCACCCACTGGCACGACGACACTCATCAGGACCATCGCCATCTGGCGGCCTGCACCCTCTCGGCCACCCGTTACATCCCCAACTTCCTATTCTACGAGGGGCCTACCTCACAGGACTTCAATCCCAACGTCTTCGTGGACATCTCCTCGGTGCTGGACCGCAAGGTCGCCCTGCTCGAGGCCCACGCCTCCCAGATGACCAAGACCCACATCGAGTCGACCTCGATCCTGGATATGGCCCGCAGTGCGGCTACCTTCCGGGGCATCCAGGCCCGGGTCCGATCTGCCGAGGGATTCGTCAGCCAGCGTCTGCTCATCGATGTCTGACCCGGTCCCGCACTCTCGACCGGTCCTCGGGTCCGCGGAGGAGGATGCCCTGCTCCGGGTGGTCCGCAGCGGCTGGATCGCCCAGGGACCCGAGGTCGCCGCCCTGGAGCATGAGGCCGCCCCTCTGCTGGGACATCCGGACGGGGTGGCGGTCGGCTCGGGCAGCCAGGCCCTGCTGCTGGCCCTGCGCTGTCTCGATCTGGGGAAGGGCTGCCGGGTGGCTCTACCCGCATTCACCTGTGCCGCCGTCCTGCACGCCGTCCAGTGGTCGGGGGCTGAACCGGTTCTGCTGGACAACCGGGCCGGAGACATCGCCCCCAGCCCCGAGGAGCTGGATGTCGCCGGTCCGGTGGACGGCGCCGTCCTGGTCCATCCCTGGGGCTATCCGCTCGACCCCGCTCCCTGGCTGGCGGCCGTGCCGCTGATCATCGAGGATTGTGCCGGGAGTGTCGGCGCCGCCTGGGAGGACCGTCCGGTCGGATCCTTCGGACGGGCCGCGATCCTCTCCTTCTACGCCACCAAGATGCTCTGTGCCGGCGAGGGGGGGCTGTTGGCCTCCTCGGACCCGGGTCTGCTGGAAAGGGCCCGTGACCTGCGCGACTACGACGGCCGGACCACTCCGGCGGTCCGGTTCAACTTCAAGATGAGCGATCTGCAGGCGGCCCTGGCCCGCACCCAGGTGGGGCGGCTCCCCGGCTTCCTGGCCGCTCGGCGGCGTCTGGCCGACCGCTACGACCAAGCGGTCCCCGGTCTCGGACTGGAACCTGTCCGTCCCCACCCCGGGGCCCGATCTTCCTGGTACCGGTATCTCTGCCGGGCCGCCGGCGATATCACCGGGCTCCTCGAACACGGTGAGCGGCACGGCGTGCACTTTCGTCGTCCGGTGCCGGTCCCCCTGGATCGTCTGACTGGGGACAGACCTCTCCCTCAGGCCCGTCTTGCCTGGGAGCGGCTGGTCAGCCTGCCTCTCCATCCCGGCCTGACCGATGAGGAGCAGGAACGGGTGATCGCGGTCCTGGCTTCGGCTCCTGTCCCGGGGGGGCGGTCGTGACCCGCCGGACCCGCATCATCCCCCTGCTGGCCATGCTGCTGGCCCTCCTCTTCGTCTGGTCCGCCCCGGCCGTCGATACCCCCGGCTGGTTGAACTGGACGGGGCCCTTCCTGCTCTCGACGCTCATCGCGTTCGGGACCATACCGCCGCTGCGCGCTCTTGCCCGGCGTATCGGGCTGCTCGATCATCCCGATGAACGCAAACATCATGTCGGAGCGGTCCCGCTGGTGGGGGGACTGGCGGTTTATGCCGGCTTCCTGGTTACCGTCCTCTTCTACCGCTACCACCTTCAGAGCCCCCAGGTGCTGTCCATCCTGGTTGCGGCCACCATCCTGCTGGTGGTGGGCGTGCTGGACGACCGGCACGAGGTCTCGGCGACCCTCAAGCTCCTGGCGCAGGCCGGCGCGGTGGCCGTGGTTGTGGCCGGTGGGGTCCGGATCACCTTCCTGCCGGCGGCCTGGTGGGGCGACGTCCTGGAAGTGGTGTTGACCGCCCTCTGGCTCATCGGCATCACCAACGCCGTGAACTTCCTCGACGGGGTGGACGGATTGGCGGCCTCGCTGACCATCGTAGCCACCGCCGCCTTCGGGCTGGTGGCCATCCAGACGAACCAGCCCTTCTTTCTGCTGCTCTGCGCCGCACTGGCCGGAGGCTGTGCCGGTTTCCTGCCCTACAATTTCCGTCTCCGTCCCGCCTCGGCCTTCCTGGGTGATGCCGGAGCGACCCTGCTCGGCTTCCTGCTGGCTTCCATCGCCATCGTCGGTGAATGGGGCGGTTCCGGGGGCACCGCCCTGGATGTGGTCGTCCCCCTGCTCATCCTGGCCGTCCCGGTCTTCGACACCACGTTCATCACCCTCACCCGGATCGCCGACGGTCGCATCCGGACCTTCCGGGAATGGCTGGAGTACACCGGCCGGGACCATATCCACCACCGGCTGCTCCGCCTGGGTCTCAACCGGTTCGATACGGTCGGGTTCATCTGTCTGATGAGTGCCATCCTTGGTATCAGCGCTCTCATCTTGAGGAAAGCCACGGGTGCTTTGGCCATCCTATCCCTGTTGCAGGGTGTTATAATCCTGACCATCGTCGGGCGATTCATGCTTTTCTTCGAGCAGCGCGTGAACCACACGGAAGGGAGTGGTGATGGTACGGCTCACTGATGTCCTGCCCGAGGGCAAGGGACCTCAGAAGCCGAGGGGGTCGGAGGCCTCCGGGCCCGAGAGCCTGCCCGAGGTCCTCATCCTCACTGGCCGGGACGAGGTCGTCGACCTGGTCCGCGGGGCCGTGGAGGAGCGCGGTTACCGTCTGCATCGGGCGGGAGACGCCGACGAGGTGCGCGAACGGTTACGTATCCTGCACCGTGTCTATCTGGTCCTGGATGGACGGCATGAGGGTACGGCCGGACTCCTGGGCGAGGAGATCTTAGCCCAGCGGAGCTGGGTCGTCCTGACCGACCCCTCCCAGGCGGAACATGCCCACTTCAACCACCTGCCCGCCGAGCGGGTCCTGAGCGAGCAGGCGGTGCCCGGAGACCTGCTGGAGCGGTTGCAGCTCCCCTCAAAGAGCACCCAACCGGCGGGCGGGCAGCGTCGCGTCTACAGCACACCCACCCCGCCGACCGCCACCCCCACGCCCCCCCTCGGGCCGGGATCCCAGGAGCGCACCGAAGCCGGATCCGGAGATACCGGGGCCAAGGAATCCGGACCGGTCGTCGAGGACGAAGAACCCGTCGTTCCCGCAGCGGGACCGCCGGTCCCGGCTCCGGAACCCCCATCCCTGGAGCCGATCGCCGACGACCCCGGAGCGACCGCTGCCGGACCTGCGCCGGCCGCCCCACCGGCCCGACCGGCCAAGGTCACCGCGGCCGGGGGCTCCGGCCCGCTCTACGAGGATGCGGTGCGGATCGTGAAGACCTTCGTCTCCGGACACCGGAAGCGAGCCAATCCACCGCTCAACGATGTGGCCGGGATCGTGACCCGCATCATGGAGGATGTCCGCTCCTCCAACGATCTCTTCCTCCAGATGATCCATCACCGTCCGGACTTCCAGGACGTTGACGGCTTCCTGGCCCACCACATGGTGAACATGGTCATTCTCTGTACCAAGATCGGGATCGGCCGTCGGCTCCCCGACCAGGAACTCTTCGAACTGGGACTGGCTGCAGCTATCCACGATATCGGCATGACCCGGCTCCCCGAGGGCCTGGTGACCCGCAAGGGCAAACTGGACCCTTCCGGGTTCTCCCAGGTCCGGCAGCATCCCGCCTACGGTCGGGACATCGTCAAGGCCTATGCCTCCGCCTATCCCTGGCTCCCCGACGTGGTCTACCAGGAGCACGAGCGCTTTGACGGGTCCGGGTATCCGGAAGGTTCCTCGGGCGAGACCATCCACCCCTACGCCCAGATCGTGGGGCTGGCCGACACCTACGAGGCACTCACCCATCCTCGGACGTTCCGGGACGCGATGATCCCGTTCAACGTCCTTCAGCAGCTCATCCGGCTCGGGGGTAGATTGTTCGCCAGCGAGTTGGTTAAGACCTTAATCCAGGAGATAAGCGTCTTCCCCCTGGGCTCCGGTGTCCGCCTGAGTACCGGCGAGGTAGGGGAGGTGACGGCCATCAACAGCGGCTACCCGCTGCGCCCCCTCGTACACATCCAACTCTCCTCTACGGGTGCCCCGCTGGAAGAGGACCGGCTGGTCGACTTGCGTCAGGAACCGATGATCTATATCACCGGTCCTGTCGACCCACGGGAACGCGGATAGCCCATCCCCGGGAGCACAGGAGGGCCATGAGAAAGGGCGGCCGAGGCCGCCCTTCTTCATGCTGCTCGCCGGTGTCGGTTCAGTCGCGGGGCGGGATGCTGCTGCCCGGCGGGATATCGGTGATGTACTTGTCCCGGTTCTTGACCAGTTCGATCTGGTGGCTGGCGCTCTGCCGCCACATCGCGTCCCGGGCCGCCTGCTCGAAGACCGCGATCGCCTCGTCCCACTTCTCCTGGTTCTTCAGGGCCATCCCCTTCTCGAAGAGCGCCCCGCCGTTGCCGGGCTGCCGCTCCAGCGCCTGGTCCGCGGTCCGGACGGCATTGTCGTAGCTGCCCAGGGTGTTGTAGACCGAGGCCTGGAAGAAGTACGGCTCCCACCAGTTGGGTTCCTTCTGGGCGGCCAGGGTGAAGTTCATCAGCGCGTTGTCGCTGTCACCCTTGTCGCGGTAGATCCGGCCCATGTAGTTGTAGGCTCGGGCGTTGTCGGGCTCCCACTGGATGACCTTGCCGAAAGCCGTCAGCGCTTCGTCGGCCCGGCCCTGTTCCATCAGAAGGGCCCCCAGGTTGAAGGGAGCCTTGGGATAGGTCCGGCCGGTGCGGTCACAGGCCTGGACCGCGTTCTGGTAGGCCTCGATCGCCTTGGGTGGGTCGTTCTTCTCCTGGTAGGCGACCCCGAGGGCGAAGGAGCACTGGTAGAAGTTCGGGTTGAACTTCACCGACGCCTCGTACTGGGCGATGGCCTCGTCCAGCTGCCGCAGACTCTTGTAGGCCAGTCCGGCCAGATAGTGGGCCTGGAAGAAACCAGGCTGCAGCTTGGTGGCCTCGATCAGCAGGTCGAGCGCTTCCTGGTACTTCCCCTGCTGGTAGAGGGCACGGGCCTCGTTGTACTTCTCACCCGCTTCCCGGTTCTCGATCTGGTCCGGCGGCTGGGCGCTGACCATCGTCGGAGCCAGCAGCAGGGCGAGTACTGAGACTGCGAAGAACATTCGCTTCATGCAGATTCCTCCCGAAAACGTACTGACATCGGGGCGGGGATGATGGTGATTCCCGACCGCGGTGGGTGCCGGAGCGAAACCCTGGCGTCCGCTCAAGTCGGCTACAAAGAGTACGAATCCGGTACCGGCATGGTCAAGCACCGATTGACCTGCGATCGGGTCGTCCCGACCCATGGATCCGAAGCTATGACGCGCCGACCCCGTCCGACCTTTACGGGTTATTGGTCAGGAACCGGACCGCCAGACCACGCTCACGGAGGGCCGCCAGGAAGATATCACCCGTCACCGCTCGTTCCGGCGGCAGTACCCCGCGCTCCGTGACGGTGCCGTCGGCCAGCATCAGGGCGATGGCGGCCGCAGGCAGAGCCGTGGTCCGCTGCATGGCCGAGAGCCCGGTCACCGGGTCGGTCCGGTCGATCAGTTCGTAACCGGCGGTCCGGTCCTCCGCGGTCACGGCACTCACCCGCAGCAAGACCACATCCTGGTCGTCGTCATCAAGGGCCGCCCTCAGCCGTTCCTCGACCAGCCGCCGCGGTGAGACCATGACCCCGTCCACCGACTCCGGCTCGGACCGGAACAGGCCCAGAGCCAGCATTCCTTCCATCACGGTGAAGTGCCCAGGATAACGCAGGGTCTTGTAGTCGAGTTCCCGGACCCGTCCGGCCAGGGTATGCACCAGGGTCGATGAACCGCCGGAGGTATGACGGGCCTCGAGTTCCCCGAAGGGCTCGGGGAAAGCCACCCGCTCGCTCCCGGTCAGGGGAGCGACCTCGGTCATCCGTCCCTCGCGCACGACCCGGCAGGGCTCGACGTACTCGTTGACCAGCCCGGCCGGTGAGAAGACCAGTTTGTAGAAGAGGGGCGGTCTGGGAGTGGCCGGCAGTCCCCCCACCCGGATCCGGATGGTGGTGGTCCCGGGCAGCCGGTCCAGCAGGTCTGCGGCCAGCACGTTGGTCATCCCCGGCGCCAGACCGCAGTCGGGGACCACCGTCACCCCGGCCGCGAGGGCCTCAGGGTGCCGATCCAACTGACGGTCGACCACCTCGGGGTTGCCCCCCAGGTCACAGAGATGGACACCGGTCCCGATGGCCGCTTCGGTCGCCGCCAGGTTCAGCCGATAGGGCAGGGCGCAGAGGGCGGCGGTCGACCCGTCCAGCGTCTCGGCCAGCGCCTCGACGCTCCCCAGGTCGATGTGCTGCGGGATCAGACGGTCGCGTCCGATCCCCCGTTCCCCCAGGAAGGTTATCGCTCCGGCGAGTACGTTCTCGTCCCCATCGGCCAGCACGACCGCCGAGACCTCAGATCGGCGGGCAAGGTCCCAGGCGGCCGCCCGGCCCATCAGGCCGGCGCCGAGCACGGTGATCCGCATCGTCCTTCAAACCGCTCAGGCGCTGTAGCGGGCGAGGACCTCTTTGACCCGCTTGGTGATGGCCAGGGCGTCCTCTTTCCTGCGCTGCCACATGTTGCGGCCGAAGATGAGTCCGGTCGCCCCGGCCTCCATCGCCATGCCGACCTTGGTCAGCAGGTCGTCGTCGGAGATCTTCGAACCGCCGGAGAGCAGGACCATGCTGTTTCCGGCCGAGATGATCACCTTGCGGAGCATCTCCTCGGGAGTCATGTCGAGTTCGTTGTAGGGCTTCGGACTGTCGGGACTGGTCCCCTTGGGGGCATTCAGCTTGATGACATCGGCCCCGAGTTCGTGCGCGACTCGGGCGGCATAGTCGACCGCGTACAGGCTGTCCCGGCCGCCCTTGGTCTCGATCGCCGAACCGCGGGGGTAGGACCAGACAACCAGCGGCATCCCGAACTCGTCACAGGCCCGGCGGATCTCGACCAGCTGCAGGAAGTCCTCGTCCTGCCGGGGACTGCCCACATAAAGGGTGTAGCCCACCGCGTCGGCGCCCAGACGGACCGCGTCCTCGACCACGGCGGTCACCGGGGAGAGCGCTTCGTCGTCCGGGGGGATGGTCGTCTTCCCGTTGATCTTGAGCAGCAGCGGGACCTTACCGGCATAGGGACCCATGTAGCGTTCGGCCAGCCCGTAGTGCAGCGCGATCCCGGAGTAGGCGCCTTCAAGGGCCAGTTCCCACTGGTAGGTGGGGTCGATCGAATCGGGGTTGTCGAACATGTCGATGGGGCCGTGTTCGAGTCCCTGGTCGATGGGCAGCAGGAGCAAGGTGCCGTTGGCCGGTCCGTGTTCATAGAGCAGGCGGTGCAGACGTACCCGCTTGCCATGGGCCAGACCGGTCAATCGTTTCAGGGTCGGACGGGCTACAGCTACCTTCAGGGTCTCTTTTTTATCGACGTTCTTCGCCGCCATCTTCCGGCTCCTTGCCATTCGGGCCGCAGCATGCGGCCCGGGGTGATCACTTCTTCGAAGAGAACATGGCCTTCATGACGTGTCCGGCCACCGCGGGGTTCTCCTTGAGCCGCCGCGTCGAGTAAGCGTACCAGGCCTCACCGAAGGGGACGTAGACCCGCAGGCGGTGCCCGGCCGAGACGATCTCGCGGCGCAGCCTCGGGAGCACTCCGAGCAGCACCTGGAACTCGTAAGCCTCCGGCCCCAGGCCGAGCCTGCGGATCAGTTCATAGGAATGCTCCACCAGATGTCGGTCGTGGGTCGCGATACCGACATGGCAGTCGTTCTGCAGCAGCAGTTCGACCATGGCCACAAAGTTGTCACGGACCTGCTGCTTGTTCTTGTAGGCGATCTCGGCCGGTTCCACGTAGATGCCCTTGCAGACGCGTACGTTGACCTTGAGAGACAGGAGCGAACGGATATCGTCCAGACTGCGGCGGAGCATCGACTGCAGTACGACCCCCACATTGTCATATCTCTCACGGAGTCGGCGGTAGAGCTCCAGCGTCTCGTCGGTGGTGCTGGAGTCCTCCATGTCGATGCGCACGTAGCTCGACCGTTCGATGGCCCGGTCCATGATGCGGCGGACGTTCCGTTCACAGAGCTCCGGATCGATATTCAGTCCGAGCGCGGTGAGCTTGATGGAGATGTTGGCGTCGATGCCCTCGCTCTGGATGCGGTCGAGGGTCTGCATGTACAACTCGGTGA
>CAYUVJ010000006.1:9290-17022 GCA_964447955.1 uncultured Gemmatimonadota bacterium | reverse complement strand
GGCGGGGACACCGACCGGCAGCGCGCGGTCGAGGGCGAGCAGCAGGTCACCGGTTTGGTCCCGTTCAGCCGGCCTGACGGATGAGGTCGACCATCTCGCGCACGGCCGCGGTCAGACCGACCATGACCGCCCGGGCGATGATGCTGTGCCCGATGTTCAGTTCCTCGACCTCCCCGATGGCCGCCACCGGGATCACGTTGTGGTAGTTCAGTCCGTGCCCGGCGCTCACCCCGAGGCCCAGTTTGGCCGCGGTCTGGGCACCGCGCTCCAGCTTCTCCAGCTCGATCGCCTCGTCCATGGCCCGCTTGGCTCCGTCGTAGGAGCCGGTGTGGAGTTCCACGAAATCGGCACCGGTGCGGGCCGATTCCTTGATCTGGGCCATATCGGGATCGATGAAGAGACTGGTGACGATGCCGGCCCCTTTGAGGGCCGAGACGACGGTGGAGATCCGGTTGAAGGAGGCCCGCACGTCCAGGCCGCCCTCGGTGGTGATCTCCTCGCGCTTCTCGGGGACCAGGGTCGCCATGTCGGGCTTCAGCCGCAGGGCGATCTGCACCATCGCATCCACCGGCGCCATCTCCAGATTGAGATGACTGTTCACCACCGCCCGCAGGATCTCCACGTCGCGGTCCTTGATGTGCCGGCGGTCCTCGCGCAGGTGACAGACGATGCCGTCGGCCCCCCCCAGGTCGGCCAGGAAGGCGGCCTGGACCGGGTCGGGTTCCACGGTCTTGCGGGCTTCGCGTACCGTGGCCACGTGGTCGATGTTCACACCGAGTCGGATCATCGTTCCCTCCCGCCTTGCAACAGCCGGTCCACCGTCACGAACTCCAGTCCCCGGTCCCGTACCTGCGGTATCCAGCGCTGGAGGGCCTCCAGCGTCAGGGGGCGCGGATGTCCGATGAGGACCACGCTCCCCCGTTCCGTCGCCCGCCGCAGGGCCAGCCCGAGCTGGGTCCGGATGACCGCCGGGTCGTCCTCGGGGTCGATGAAGAGGTCCCGCCGGGCCCAGCGCACACCCGCCCGGTCGGCCTGTTCGGCCGCCGTCGAGGCCGCCGTGGTCACACTGTCCAGGAAGAACAGGTCGTGCTCCAGCAGCTCTCGCATGAAGGTGCGCATGGTCCCGCTGTCGGCCGTGGCCAGGGATCCCATGTGGTTGTTCAGGCCGAGGGCCCCGGGTACCTGACGGAGGGCTTCGGTGAGCAGTTCGGTCATCCGTTCGGCCGGGGTGTCGACATAGATCGCGTCCGTGCCCAGATCCCAGGCCTCACCGTTCTCGGGCTGCATGGGCAGATGGATCATGAGCGGGATCCGCCGGGCAGTCAGACCCTGGACGTTCTCGACCGTCCGGGGCTGGCCCGGGATGACCGAGGCGGTCCAGGGGGCCGGCAGGTCGGCGAAGGCCCGCAGCAGGCTCTCGTCGGCCCGACCCCAGTCGTCGATGATAACGGCCACCCGGCCGGCCACCCGGCGATACCGTGAGTAGCGCTGCAGGATCAATCGATGGGTCGGGCGGGAGCGCCAGGCGACCTCGAGTTCCACCCGGGTGTCGCTCCGCTCGATCCCCCGGGTGACCTCCCCCCCTTGTTCCCGGACCGCACGGCTGAGGGCCAGGTTGAGGACCTCGAGTCGGACGTCCCCGGGTACCCGGAACTCGATGACGGTCAGCAGGGAGTCCCCTTCGGGGGCATCGGCCGGGATCGGCACGATCCACTCCTCGCGCAGCCCGCTCCCGGCGGCCGCGGTCCTCAGGGCCGGTTCCAGCCGTGCACTCCAGGCAGCCTGCTCGGGCTCCGGCAGTCCGGCCGGCCCTTCCGGTCCACCGGCCGGCCCCCCCTTCAGCAACTGCCCGAGCACAAGGACCAGAGCCGCCACACCCAGCGCCCCCCCGGCGATCTGTGCCACTCGCCTCCAGGTCCCCTCGTCCAGCCGCAGCCGCAGCCGGAGCCGGGTCCCTCCGCGGCGGACCCGATCTTCCCGCATGGGCCGTCGATGCCCCGACCAGTCGGACCGGTAGCGGCGACGACTCACGCCCAGACCCCCTCGGCCAGCACGTCCCGGTCGGGGAAGGCCTCCAGCCAGCCGAACGCCGCCGGTAGATAGTCGACCAGGTCGCCCGCCATCAGACTCCACATCCCCAGGTCGAGGGCGGCCAGGTCTCCGCTGAGGGCATGCAGCCAGACCCCCAGAGCGGCCGCCTCGAAGGCCTCGAGCCCCTGGGCCAGGAGGGCGGCGACGACCCCGGTCAGCACGTCCCCGGTCCCGCCGCTGGCCATCCCCGGATTGCCCAGCGGACAGAGCGCCGCCCGGCCGTCCGGAGCGGCCACCACGGTCGGAGCCCCCTTGAGCAGGGCCACCGCGGCGAAGCGCTCGGCCAGGGCCCGGGCCGCTCCGACCCGGTCGGCCAGGATCCTGGTGATGTCGTCTTCCAGCAGTCGGGCCGCCTCCCCCGGATGGGGAGTCAGGACGAGCGGTCCCGCCCAGCCCGGCCTCATCGCCGGGTCGTCAGCCAACAAGTTCAGTCCGTCGGCGTCGATCACCAGACCGAGGTGCTCCCGGCCGCTGCCCAGGACCTGGCGCACGAAGGCAGCCGTCTCGGGAGCCGTACCCAGCCCCGGACCCAGGGCCACCGCGTCGGCCCAGGCGCAGGCCTCCTCCAGGATCCCCTCGGGTTGCGGGACGTGCCGCCCGTTTCCGTGATCCTCCAGAGGGAGGACCATGATTTCGTCCCGGCCGGCATGAGCCACCGCCAGCAGACTGGCCGGAGCGGCGTAGCGCACCAGTCCCGCACCGGTCCGGTAGGCGGCCGCGCTCACCAGCCGCCCCGCTCCCATCATCCCGGCCGAACCGGCCAGGACGACCACCTTGCCGAAGGTCCCTTTGTGCCCTTCCCAGGGGCGGGCCGGCAGGGTGAGGGCGGCCCAGGGTGCGGTCATGACAACCAGCTCACCAGCCTCCTCGGCCACGGCTTCGGGCGGGATCCCGATGTCCACCACGCGGATGGCCCCGGCGTGTTCACGCCCGGGGTAGAGCAGCATTCCGAGTTTGGGCAGGGCCATGGTCACGGTGACCGCGGCCAGGGACGCGACCCCGGGGACCGCCCCGGTATCCGCATCCACGCCCGAGGGGACATCGACGGCCACGATCGGGCGGCCGCAGATGTTCAGGGCGGTGATCCAGGCGTCGAGCGGGGGCCGGGGCGGACCGCTGGTACCGGTGCCCAGCAGCGCGTCCACTATGACCGTCGCTTCGGCCCAGGCCCCGGCCAGAGCGGCCGGGTCGACCGCACCGGCGCCCAGCGGGAGGATCTCGACCGGTCCCGGCAGTCCGGGCGCCTCGGTCTGCAGCCGTTCCCAGTTCACCCGGGCGTCCCCGCTGAACTGCTCGGGGTCGGCTGCCAGCCAGACCTGGACGGCCATCCCCTGGGCCGCCAGCTTGCGGGCGGCGACCAGTCCGTCGCCCCCGTTGTTGCCACGCCCGCAGAGGATGGCGATCGGCCCGTCGGATCCCTCATGCAGAGCGGCGACGGTCTCGGTCACCCCTTGTCCGGCCCGTTCCATCAATTCGAGGGAAGGGATACCGAGTCCGTCGATGGCCCGCCGGTCGATCGCCTTCATCCGGGTACCCGTGGGGAGTGGCTGCATCATTCCGTCCCGTCCTCCGCCAGCATGACGGCGACCGCCGCCGCCATCCCGGCCGTGTGGGTTAGGCTCACCAGGAAGCGGGCTCCACCCGCCCGCTCGGCCGCCCGGCCATGCAATCGGATGGAGGGCGCTCCATGTTCGTCCCCGACTACCTCGATGTCACGGCGCCGCACCCCGTATTTAAATCCTGTTCCCAGGCATTTGGCCACCGCCTCTTTAGCGGCGTAGCGGGCGGCGAGGGCCTGGGCCGGCACGCCGCGCCGGGCCGCCGCCCGCTCCTCCTCGGTGAATACCCGGTGCTCGAAGGCCTCGCCCCAGCGGGTCAGCGCCCGGTCCATGCGGGCTACCTCCAGCAGGTCGATACCCACTGCGGCCAGGCTCATCGGTCCCCCTCCCCGTCTTCCCGGTCCCGGTCCACGATCTCGAGCAGGGCGTCGATCCGGTCGATCACGTAATCGGCTTTCGGGTCCCGGGTACCGAAGAGATCGCCGTAACGGGCGAAGACGGTGCGCATCCCGATCTGAGCCGCCCCCACCATGTCCCGCTCGGCCCAGTCGCCGACCATGAGGGACTCGACCGGGTCGACCCCGAGCAGGTCGAGCGCCCGCCGGAACGGGATCGGGTCGGGCTTGTGCCGCCCGGTGTCCTCGAAGGTGACGACCGCATCGAAGAAGGGGTGGATGCCGAGCGCCACCAGCCGCATCCAGGCCTCCCGCCGTGGTGCGTCCGACACCACGGCCAGATTGAGGCCCCGCTTGGCCAGCCCCACCAGGGTGGCCGCCGCCAGCGGGTAGAGGACCAGGTGGGCCTCCCGTGAGCGCCGGTAGGCCAACACCCCCGAGGCCAGGATCTTCCAGTCCACCTCCCCCAGCCGCTCCTCCAGGAAATCGTCGAAGACCTGCTGGTACTCGATCCCCTTCCGGGCATAGACGGCCTCGATGCCGGCCACCACTTCGTCGACGGGATCCCGCAGCCCGGCACCCACCATGGCCCCCGCGGCCGCCCGCACGGCGGCGTCCTTCATGCGCATGAAATCGATCAGCGTGTTGTCGAGGTCGAACACGACCGCTCGGATCATCACCCCTCCCCTTCTCGTTCGAACGCTACGCCCGACCCCCATCAGCCCCCCCGTGGCTCCATCCTCCGGGACGCACCGGGGTCGATCCCTCCGGCCGGTCCAGCATCACTCCTGCCTCCCCTTCCTCGGCCCGGCCGATGACCGTGAGCGGGCCCTCGCCGCCCAGGTCCTCGGCTTCCAGCGCCGGATGACCGGCCGGGAGGGCCAGCAGCAGTTCGTACTCTTCCCCCGAGTCGAGCGCGAAGGCGACCGGGTCCGACCCGGCCCCGCCGGCCGCCGCCGACGCCAGGAAGGTGTCCAGGTCGGGATGGCAGGGGATCGCACCGGCTTCCAGGTGCAGCCGAACTCCGGAGGCCAGGGCCAGGTGCCAGCACTCGCTGGAGAGTCCGTCACTGATGTCCTGGGCGGCGTGGACCGGGCCCAGACCGCGGATCGCCCGGGCCGCGGCCACCCTGGCCCGGGGACGCAGATGCCGTTCGGCCAGCCGACGGGCCCAAGGTTGTTCGGGCGGATGCTCCGGATCGGCGATCAGCACCAGTCCCGCCCGGCTCCCCCCCAGGCTGCCGGTCACGGCCAGCACATCCCCCGGCCGCACCCCGTCCCTCTGCCACGGCCCTTCGGCCGGGCAGGTCCCGTAGACGGTCACCGCGAAGGCCAGCGGACCGGGGGTATCCACCACATCCCCCCCCACCACCGCCACCCCGAGTGCGGCGGCCTCCTGTCCGATCCCGCTGTAGAGCTCCTCCAGCCGTTCGACCGTGCCGGCCGGCGGTGATTGCAGGGCGATGACCGCGAAGTGCGGATCCCCCCCCATGGCGGCCACGTCGCTCACTGCGGCGGTGAAGGCGCGGGCTCCGATGTCCGCGGGGGACTCATGAGGATAGAAGTGCACACCCTCGACCACCGTATCGACGGTCAGCAGACCCAGGCTCCCGTCGGCCAGCCGCCAGACCGCGGCATCGTCCCCGATCCCCACCCGGAGTCCTTCCCTGACCGCCTTCGGGAAGGCGGTCAGGTCCGGCAGCCGTTCGGCCAACCGGTCGATGAGCCGGAACTCGGGGCCGAGGGGCCCCCGACCGAGGCGGGCGCTCACGGGATCCTCACCCGCAGCCGCCAGTCGAAGCGCGTGACGCCCCCGGCGGTGCCGAACCAGACCGCATCACGTCCGCAGACCACCGTCCAGACCCGGCGATCGATCAGTCCGTCCTGCTCGTCGTACATGTGCCACTCCTGTGCGGCGCGCAGATAGCGCCAGACCCCGGCGTCGGTGGCTACCCAGACGCTGGTGGCGTCCACTCCCACGTCGTTGCATTCCCCCGGAAGGAACGGCCCGACCGGGGGGACCTCCAGCCAATTCCCCATCCGGGCGTCGTAGCCGACCACGCCGAAGGAGCCGGCCCACCAGACCTCGTTCTCACTCCGACCGACCGCCTCCACCGGTCCGTCGAGCCGACCCGCCGGGTGCTCCAGTCGGGCCAGCCGCCCTTCGGGCCAGCGTCCGCGGTAGAGCCAGGCCCCGACCTCGGTGGCCAGCCAGACCTCCTCGTCGCCACCGGCGATATCGTAGACCGTCCCCCGGAAGGGGAGCGGCACGGTCCGGACCGTGTCGGCCTGGATGACCGCAGCCCCGTCCACCAGCCCGACCCAGACCGCACCGGCCCCCCGGGCCAGCGTGGTGGTCCGGCCATCGCCCAGACCCTGGCTCCGGCCCCAGAAACGCCAGCGCCCGCCGAAGCGTCCCCGTACCACACCACCCTCCACGGCCGCCCAGACCTCCTCGCCGTCGAGGGCCAGTCCCGAGACCCGGTCGGAGGCCAGACCCATGTCCACCCCGGCCAGGGCGTAGCGCCAGCGGTCGATGGCCGGACGCCACTCGGTCAACCCCCCAGGGGCGTTCACGTCCCCGTACCCCCCGGCCACCATCCGGTCAGCGGCCACGGCCAGGGCCCGGACGTCCGCCGACCACAGGCCGTGCGGGCGCATCTCCAGGTCCCGGGTCCGCTGGTCGGCCCGTCCGCTGCCCAATCCCCAGGTGGTCAGCCAGAGGCCGGCCCCCTCCTCGGCCGCCCACGCTGAGATGACCGCGGTCAGGCCGGCCGGTCCGGCCACACGACCGTCCGACAAATATTGGTAGTCCGGTCCCGCGAAGAGGTTGGACGGCAGGGTCGGACGTCTTACCGGGGTCCCCGGCGCCGCCCAGGGGGCAGATGTGTAACGCTGATCGGACGGATCGACCCAACCGCGCTCCGGTCCGGTCCGTACGAGGAAACGTCCGTCTGCATCCAGTGACACCTCTGGAAACCCCCGGTCGCGCAGCCCGTCGCCGATTGTCAGCGGCCACTGCCAGCGTTCGGTACTGCGGTCGAATATCCCCACCCCCCCGCTGGAGCCCACCAGGACATAGCCGGGGCCGATGGCCAGCGAGCGGGCGAAGCGGGTGACCGAGACCGACTGCCACTCCTGAGGGGCGTACCGACCCGCCTGATCGTCTCCGGACGGAGACGATCCCGCCACCATGAGTCCGAGCAGCAGGCTCAAGGAGCACCGCCCCGCGGGCGTCCTCACGATTCGTCCTTCAGCAGGGACGATGTGGCCGCGGCCAGCGCCCAGGCGCCGACCGGCAGCGCGGCATCGTCCACATCGAACCGGGGGGTATGCCAGGGCTCGCCCCCGCGCTCAGGTCCGCGGATGCCCAGCCGCCAGAAGACCGCGGGTCGCCGACTGCTGAGGTGACCGAAGTCCTCGGCCGCCAGCGCCGGCTCGGTCAGCTCCACCACCTGCTCCACCCCCAGCCCGGCCTGCCAGACCGCCCGGAGGCGGGCGGTCAGCCCGGGATCGTTCCGTACCGCCGGGGCGCCGAGGTGCCAGGTGGTCCTCGCTTCGGTCCCGTCGGCGGCCGCAGCCCGGGCCAGTCGGTCGAGGGCGGCGCGCAGCCGGGCGGCCAGCTCCTCATCGAAGGTGCGCAGGGTGCCGGTCAGTCGGGCCTCGGTGGGGATGATGTTCTCGGCCC
>CAYUVJ010000006.1:0-9280 GCA_964447955.1 uncultured Gemmatimonadota bacterium | reverse complement strand
CGAGAGGTTCCGTTCCTCGTCCAGCGCTTCGTCGAGGCCGCGATGGAAGGCGACCGCAGCCGCCAACGGATCGGGGACCGCAGCCCGTTCGGCGGCATGCCCCCCCGGACCGGTGAAGGTGACCTCGAAGCGGTCGGAGCGGGCCATCATGGCCCCGGCGCGCACACCCAGGATCCCGACCGGGAGGGTGTGGTCGACGTGCTGGGCCAGCACCCGGTCGACGCCCTCGGTCTCGAGCAGTCCGTCGGCGACCAGCCGCTCGGCCCCACCCGGGGTCGGTTCCTCGGCCGGCTGGAAGAGCCCCAGTACCCGACCTCGCAGGAGGGGGGCTCCGTTCAGCAGGGCCAATGCGCCGAGCAGGCAGGCGGTGTGCGCGTCATGGCCGCAGGCATGCATGAGTCCCGGACGCTGGGAGACCCAGTCGACCCGGTTGGCCTCGGTGATGGGGAGGGCATCGATGTCGGCTCTCAGCAGCACGGTCGGACCTTCGGCGTTCCCCCCCAGGCGGACCAGTCTTCCGGTGCCTCCGACCGCGGTGGCGGTCAGGCCGAGCGCGGCCAGTTCCCGGTCCAGGAAGGCGGCCGTTCCATGCTCCTGGAAACCCAGTTCAGGCTGCTGATGGAGCTGGTGTCGCCAGGCGGTCAGCCGGGGGCCGAGCCGGCGGGCAGCTGCCAGCAGAGGGGGCTTCATCGGACCCGGTCCCGGACCGGGATGAAACGTTCGGGCAGGGGGCGGGGCACCAGGCCCAGCTCCAGGATCCGGTCGTTCCAGCGTTCCTCCAGTCGCCGCACCAGGGTGTTGACCCGCCGCTGGAGACCCCGGGCCTCATCGGGCAGGGGGTGGGCCAGGACCGAGTCGATCGCCTGGAGATGCCAGATCTTCCAGGCGCTCAAGATCTCCTGTTCGAGCAGCCGGTCGCCCAGACTCGCACCGTCGGCGTCCCGCCGGGCCAGGTTACCCACCGCGGCGTCCAGGGTCCGCCGCATCCGCTCCTCCATCTCGGAGGTGAGCAGGTCGATGAGGGCCAGGGCGGTGCCCGGGGAGGCGGCGCCGATCTCCCAGGCGTGGGCGGCCAGGCCCCGGGTAGCCTGCCGGATGACGGCTGGATCGAGGTGCGCAGGCAGATCGAGGCTGGAACGGTAGAAGGGGTCGGGGAAACTCCAGAGGCGCTGGGCGGGGATGGATGCCTCGAGGAACTGGACGTGGTCGCCGCCTCCCTCGAAGGGGATCTCGCCCACCCGCGGGGCGCGGTCTGGAGGCGCGGCGGCTCGCAGCACGGCCGAGGTATAGGCACTCAGATAGTGGCCGGGGAAGGGCCAGGGTGGACGACCGGCTCCCAGCGGGGTGTGCTCGTCGGGCGGACGGGTCCAGATGGCGGCCGGGTCGGGGACCCGCTCGATGCGTACGCCGGCCCGGGCGGTATCGGGGACGGCCCCGATGAGCTGGACGATGGTGGCCGAATGCATCTGTTCGGTCCACCGAGGGTGGTGACGGCGCAGGGCGTTCGCCATCTCCAGGTTTGCCCCCCAGACGAAGAGGATGCCGCGTCGCGGCGGCGCCAGGTCTCCGGCGGCAATGGCCGCACGCAGGGCGACGGCCACTTCGACCAGTACGGCGGCCCCGCTCACATCGGCGGCCCCTGGGGAGGGACCAGAGAAGGGGGCCAGATAGACCACGTGCTCGTCCCCGGTCTCGCGGCCGGGGAGACGGGCCATCAGGGTCCGGAGCGTGCGGCCGCTCAACCAGCGGCTGGCCACCCGGACCCGGACCGGGACCTCTCCCCCCTGCCGGGACATGGCCTCCTCGAGGCGCCGGGCGGTGTCGGTGTCGACCTGGAAGCCCAGCCCGTCCGGGCCCACTCCTCCGGCCGGGACCAGATCGGGGTGTCCCGCGCTCCCCTGCCACGAGGGGGCCGAAGGGCTGACCACACCAAGGGCCCCGTTCTCCAATACGGCCTTCCGATAGATGGCGAGCGCCGGCTCCCGACCATAGACCATCGACCCGCGTACATCCCGGCCCTGATATTCCTGGTCGTAGGTGCCGTTGCCGAGATTGATCAGCCGGGTCCGTACCCCCTCCGGCGGCGTGGATCTTGAATTGACTGCCAGGACCATGGGGGTGTGTTCGGTGTCGGCGGCCAGGAAGCCGTCGGGGCCCGTCACCTCGAGGCGGGCCGGACCCGGTTCCCAGACCTCGTAGCCGAGTGCGTCTTCCACCACCCAGCAGACCGCCCCGTCCGAAGCGGCCACCCCCACGGCCGGGTAACGACGGAACCCCCCATCTTCCAATCGGGCGGCCAGGCGGTCGAGACTCCGGTCGTAACCCGGCGTGGCCGGCAGCCGGGGCCCATCGGCCAGTTCCGCGATCAGACCGAGGACCCGGTCATCATCCAGGTAGGGCGGGAGGACCGCCAGGGCGCGGGCACCGGGGGGAGCACCGCGACCGCAGGCGGCCGCCAGCGCGACGATGGTCAGGAGGACGACGGCCGGCCAGCGGCGGCCGAGGGGGCGGGAGCAGGGCATGGAGTGTAACTAGGAGGTCGCCTCCGGATGTGTCAAGGAGGGGGTGGCCCGGTCGGACCCCAGTCCTTCGGTCCTTGACCCATGCTCCCCTCTGACGCTGATTCCAGAGCCTGACGACCGTCGCCTGAAAGGCCGGTCACCGACGCCCCGCCGGAGGTATGAAACTGGAACCCTGGACCGACCGAGACGGTCTGCCTGAGCGACCGCTGGACCCGCCCCCGGCCGAGGCTCCCCGAACCGGGTCGCCTCCCGTCCCGAAAGGCCCCTCGGCCAGGGCGAACAGAAGGCCCCCCGCCCGTGGCTGGGGCCGGGCCGGTCTGCTCTTCGCGGCCACCCTGGTGACCACCTTCTCGGCCGGCGCGGTGATGACCGTCGGAGCCGGTCCCGAGAGCAGCGGTCCGGCGGCCTGGATCGGCTGGTTGCTGGAAGGCTGGCGCTTCGCCCTCCCCCTGCTTTTCATCCTGCTCTGTCACGAGTTCGGTCACTACCTGGCCGCCCGCTATCACGGGATCGCCACCTCACCCCCCTACTTCATCCCATTCCCGAACCTGATCGGGACCCTGGGGGCCTTCATCGCCATCCGGTCCCCCATCCTCAACCGGCGACAGTTGATGGATATCGGTGCGGCCGGTCCGCTGGCCGGATTCGTCCCGGCCCTCTTCCTGCTGGTCTGGGGCTATGCCCTCTCGACCGTGGAGCCGCTCCCCTCCCTGCCCGAGGGATTCGCGATCCCCGTCTTCGGCGACAGCCTGCTCACCCTGGGGATCCAGACCCTGTTCTTCGGAACCCTGCCCGAGGGCGCCGCCCTTTTCCTGCACCCCATGGCCTTCGCCGGCTGGGTCGGCATGCTGGTGACCATGCTGAATCTGCTGCCGGTCGGTCAGCTGGACGGCGGCCATATCGCCTACGCCCTGCTCGGACGACGGCAGTGGCACCTCGCCCCGTTCGTGCTGCTCCTGCTCCTGGTGCTGGGTGTCCTGGGGGCCCGCTGGTGGTGGTACATCCTTATCTTCCTGATGGTCCTGATGGGCGTGGTTTGGGTGGTGACCCGGATCCGTTACGGGCCGGGGATACCGCTGCGGACGATATGGGACGGGCGGATGCTCCGGCACCCGCCCGTGGTCAATGAAGAACCTCTCGATGTCCGGCGGCGGCGGGTAGGCTGGATCGCCCTGGCCGTCTTCGCGGTGACCTTCGTCCCGGTCCCGATCCGTTTCCTGAGCGGTTGAACCGGGACCCGGGGTACCCGCTCACCCCCCCAGCTTCTGGACCTCGGCCGTGAGGGCCGGGAGCACCTCGTTCACATCCCCGACGATCCCATAGTCGGCCACCCCGAATATGGGCGCCTCCTTGTCCTTGTTGACGGCCACGATCACCTTCGACCGGCTCATGCCGGCCAGGTGCTGCATGGCGCCGGAGATCCCGCACGCGACATAGAGCTGAGGCGTGACCGTCTTGCCGGTCTGTCCGACCTGTTCGCTGTGGGGCCGCCAGCCGGCGTCCACCACCGCCCGCGAAGCCCCCACCTGGGCGTCGAGAGCTGCTGCCAGCTGCTCGAGGATCGCCCAGTTGTCCGCGTTCCCCATGCCCCGGCCCCCCGAGACGATCCGGTCGGCCTCGGTCAGGTCGACCGCACCACCGGCCGCCGCCGTCACGGCTTCGGCCTCTTCCCGCACCGCGGGCGGCTCCACGCTCAGCGGGCTCACCTCGGGAGTGAGTCCACGCCCCGCGTCCACTTCGAAGTTCTTGGGCCGCAGGCTGGCCACGGCCACCGGGGTGGTGACCTTCATCCGCTGGAAGGCCTTGCCGGCATAGACCGGTCGAAGCGCGGTCAGGGCGCCACCGTCGAGGGCCAACTCGGTGCAGGCCGCGGCATAGCCGGCTCCCAGGGCGGCCGCCACCCGGGGGGCGAGGTCGCGCCCGGTGCTGGTCGCCGCCAGCAGCACGATCGCCGGGTCGAGGGCGGCCACGGCGTCCTTGACCGCCTGCAGCCAGGCGGTCCCGCTGTAGGCTCCCAGCCCTGCGTCGTCGGCCACCAGCACTTTCTCCACCCCGAAGGCGCCCAGTCCGGCGGCCTGGTCGGTGACCCCGGCGCCGATCAGCACGGCGCTGCAGGGGCCGCCGCAGGCGTCCGCCAGCCGGCGCCCGGCACTGGCCACCTCGTGGGTCACATTGCGCAGCGCACCGTCGCGCGTCTCGGCCACGATGAGGATCCCGTTCGGCATGTCCGACTCCTTCCCTTCCTGACGGTGTCGCGTCTCAGAGGACCTTGGCTTCTTCACGGAGCAGACGGACCAGTTCCGGTGCCGCCTCGACGCCCTCCCCCACGATCCGGCCGGCCGGACGCGGAGCCGGCAGCGTCAGTTCGAGGACTTCCAGGGTGGCTTCGCCCGGATCGGTCTCCCGGATCTCGATGGTCTTCTTCTTGGCCGCCATGATCCCTTTGAGGGAGGCGTAGCGGGGTTCGTTGAGTCCTTTGTGCGTGGTGACCACGGACGGCGTGGATGCGCTCAGTCGCTGCTTGCCCCCCTCGACCTCGCGGACCGCGGTGAGATGACCATCCGCCACCTCGAGTTCGACCACTTCGGTGACGGCCGGGATCCCCATCAGGGTGGCCAGCATCGGCCCCTGGGCCGAGGTATCGTCGTCGACCGACTGCTTCCCGGTCAGCACCAAGTCGCAGGGTCGCTCCTGCAGGGCGGCGGCCAGCAGACGGGTCTGAGCCAGCGGGTCGTCGAGGGGACCCGGCGTCATCAGATGGATCGCCTCGTCACACCCCAGGGCAAGACCGTTGCGGAGGGCGGCGGAGATGCGCTCCGGTCCGACCCCGATCACCGTCACGGTGCCTCCCTGGGTCTCCTTCAACTGGAGGGCGGCCTCGACCGCATACTCGTCGTAGGGATTAAGGACCCAGTTGACCCCCTGTTCCTCGATGCGACGTCCATCGCCGCCGACCTTGACGCGGGTCGCGGTGTCGGGCACCTGGGTGATGCAGACGACCATATCCATGGTTGCTCCTCGGTTCACGGCGGTCACGGGTGGTTGCTGCAACGGCACGCGGGGTCGTCCGATCCGGGTGGCGCGCCGGGCGTTGCACATGCTACTCACGGCTCCCGGGTGCGACAAGCCGATTCCCTCCGGCTGATCCCTGGCGCGGCGAGTGGGTCGCGACTATCATGCCTGCATGCCCCGCACGCCGCTGATCCCCGTCCTAATACTGCTCCTGACGACGCTCTCTCCCCGTCCGGTCACGGCCCAGTCCGGGTCGGATGAGGACCAGCTGGAAGGGCTGCCGGTCCGGGGTCTGGTGGTGAGCGGTCTGCAGAGGCTGGATGAGGCTGTGGTCCGGCGCCGCCTCGAGTTGACGGTAGGTGGACCATGGCGGCGGGCCACCGCCCGTCGGGACGAGCATGCGGTGGCGGCGCTGGCTCTCTTCTGGTCGGTGCGTATCCGCCCCGAGCCGGTCGGTGTGCCCGGTCGGCCCGAAGGGGTCATGGTCCATGTCGAACTCGAGGAGCGCTTCGCCTGGTTCGGCTTCCCGCAGATAGCATGGACGCCCGAGGAGGGCTGGTCGTACGGGATCGCGGGCGGTCATCTCAACGTGGCCGGACGGGGTCATCGACTCCTCACCACCCTGATGACCGGCGGCGCCCGATACCTCTCCTTGAGCCTGAGCAATCCCTGGAGCGGGCCCGGACACGAGCACTTCCACCTGGGTGGTGCGCTCCAGCAGGCCGAGAACCGGCTCTACGATTTCGAGGAGACCGGGGAGCGACTCAACGCCGAGTGGGGGCGCTGGCTGGGCCGGACCGGCCGCCTCGGTCTGGGGGTGGGTTACCGCCGCGTGCGCAGCGACCGTCCAGGGATCACGGTGGGGAGTGACGACGAGGACCTGATGCACAGCGCCTGGTTCAATCTCGGCTTCGACACCGCCGACCCCTGGAGCTGGCCTCGGCTGGGGACCGCCGGCGGGCTGCGGGTCGAGGGTTCCGGCGAGCTGCTGGGGGGTGAGGTCACCGACCGGACCGTGAGTCTGCGTCTCGATACCCGGCAGGCTCTCTCTCCCCGCTGGGTGCTGGCCGGGCTGGTCTCGTCGGACCGGCGCACCGGACCGATCCCGTTCTGGCACCTGCTGGCCCTGGGCGGTCCCTTCAGTGTGCGGGGTTATCCGCTCGGCCACTACCTGGTCACCGAGCGGCAGGAGGCCAGCCTGGAGCTGCGCTGGTACCTCTCCCCCCTGCAGGCCCGCCCGATACCCGGTATGGGGACTCCCATCCTGGGGATCTCACTGGCCCTCTTCGGTGACCTTGGTCGTGGGGACGGCATCCGTCGCGACCCCGGAGGCGGCCTGGCGTCCGGTCCCACCCCGACCCTCTCCTCCTGGGGACTCACCCTGGTCTTCCACAGCGCCGACCTGGGGGGACTGGGTCTGGAGTATGCCCGCCCCGACGGCGCTCCGTCCCGCTGGCTGCTCCGTCTCGGTACCCGGTTCTAAAGGAAGGACCCCACCTCTCCTAAGCGCCTACCACCCTTCCCTTTACGGTCCGCCCCCGCAGTGCGTTCCGGGTGTCCACGATCAGTCGGGCATGTTCTGCCACCAGCCCGTAGTCGACCCGACCGTGGTCGGTCACTACCACCACCGCCTCCGCCGCCGCCAGCCGTTCGGGGGTCAGATCCTCAGAGACACGACCTGCATACTGCGGGAAATCACGCGTTCTGGGGAGTTCGGGGACGAAGGGATCATGATAGCCGACCCGGGCTCCGGCTTCCTCGAAGATGTGGAGCAGGTGCAGTCCGGGGGACTCGCGGGTGTCGCCGATATCTTTCTTGTAAGCCATCCCCAGCAGGAGGATGTCGGCCCCCCCGATCGGGGACCCGTCAGCCTCGAGGGCCTGCACCGTCCGCTCCAGCACATAGCCCGGCATGGCGGCGTTGACCTCTCCGGCCAGGGTGATGAAGCGCGTCTCGAACCCGTAGCGCTGGCGGGCCCGCCAGGAGAGGTAGAAAGGATCGATGGGCAGGCAGTGCCCCCCCAGCCCCGGGCCCGGATAGAACGCCTGGAACCCGAACGGTTTGGTCGCCGCGGCGCTGATGACCTCCCAGATATCGAGTCCCATGGCATGCGAAAGCAGTTTCAGTTCGTTCACCAGTGCGATGTTCACCGTCCGATAGATGTTCTCCAGCAGTTTGGCCATCTCGGCCGCCTCCGGGCTGGAGACGGGCACGATCTGGGGTACGATCAGATGGTAGAGGGCGATCGCCCGCTCCAGGCTGGCGGCATTCAGTCCCGACACGATCTTGGGGATGTCGGAGATGTCGTGCTGGGGATTGCCCGGATCGACCCGCTCGGGCGAGAAGGCGACCAGGAAGTCGGTCCCGGCGACCAGTCCGGAAGCGGCTTCCAGCATCGGCACGAGGACCTCGCGGGTAGTGCCCGGCCAGGTCGTGCTCTCCAGGGAGACGAGCTGGCCGGCCCGCAGGTGGGGACCCAGGTCCCGGGCGGTCGCCACCACGTAGGACAGGTCGGGTTCGGGTACTTCCCCCGGGCCCGGTGGTCCGGCCAGCGGGGTGGGTACGGCGATGACGATCGCCTCGACCTCGCTCAGTGGACCCGAGTCGGTGGCGAAGCGGGCTCCCCGGGACAAGATCTCGAGTTCGCTGTCCGGGAGGTGGGCCAGGTAACTCCTGCCCTGCTGCAGGGATGTGACCTTGGTCGGGTCGACGTCGATCCCGACCACCTCGCAGCCGGCCCGGCGGAAAGCCAGCAGCAAGGGCAACCCGACATACCCCAGGCCGATGACCCCCACGACCGGTCTTCGATCCACATGGACGCTCGCCGACATCTCCTCACCCCTTCCGGGTAAGCAGGTAGAGCAGGATACCCCCGGCCACGGCTACGTTCAGAGAACCGGCCGCACCGGCCATCGGGAGATGGACCGCCCGGCCCAGCACGCCTACTTCAGGACCCGTTCCGTGCGCCTCACTGCCCAGCACCAGAGCCCACGGTCTTTCCACGGCGGCACCGACCTCCTCGCCCGCGGCAGCCTCGGCCCGCAATACGTCCCAGTCCTCCTCCGACAGGCGCTTCAGCAAGCCGGCCAACGGCACGTCCTGGAGGACGAGCGGCAGACCCAGCAGGCTTCCTACGGCACTTCGGGCCACTTTGGGATTGGAGACCTCCACGGTCCCGCGCCCCAGCACGACACCTCCTACCCCGAAGACCTCGGCGGTGCGCAGAAGGGTGCCCACGTTACCCGGATCGGCCACCGCATCCAGACAGAGCAGGCTCCGGGCACCGGCCTCACGCACAGCCCTCACCGCTGCCTCGGATTCCGGAGCCCGACGGGGAGCCCATCCCAGGACCGCCAGGATCCCGGATGGCGTCCGGGTATCGGTCAGCGTGACCATCAAATCCGGTGTGACCCGCCTGACCGGCACAGATGACCCCAGGGCGGTACGTAGCACTTCCGCAACGTCCGGACTTGGTGCCACTTCATCCGTCACGACGATGAGACGTGTCTCTGATGATACGTCCAGTGCCGTGGCCACCGCGCGCACCCCCTCGAGCAGCAGGAGGCCCCGCCGCTCCCGACCCCTCCGGGTCTGCAGACTGCGCAGCAGACGCAATTCCGACCTATTCAGGGTGTCCATCGTCCTCCCGAAGGGATCCGGGAGCCCGCTCCGGCCACAACCGCTCGGCCAGGACGGCCCCCAACAGGCCGAAGAGCGCGAAGAGGAGCATCCGGGTCAACGTGGCC
>CAYUVJ010000005.1:9306-17157 GCA_964447955.1 uncultured Gemmatimonadota bacterium | reverse complement strand
CTCCGCGCCGGCGGAGGAAGAACTGCCCGCGCTGGTGGCCGAGGGTTCACGGCTGGCCAATGACGACCTGGAAGCGGTCCTCGACCCCTTCACCGGGCAGCTGCGCAGCCTCGTCCACCGGCCCACCGGCCGGTCGGTGCTGGCCGCCGAAGGGGGCAACATCCTGCAGGTCTTCGGTGACATCCCCAGTCAATATGACGCCTGGAACATCGGCTACACCGGGGAGGAATGGACGGTCACCAAGACCCCGCAGGTCGAGGTGCTGGAACGGGGTCCGCTGCGCGGCCGGGTACGGGTGACCCGCACCTGGGGCGGCAGCCGCTTCGTACAGGACTACGTGGTGACCGCCGGCCGTCCCCTGCTGGAAGTGCATACGGTGGCCGACTGGGACGAATCGCACAAACTGCTCAAAGCCGCCTTCTTCCTCGACTTCGAGGCCGAAGAGGCGGTCTACGAGATCCCCTACGGGGCCATCGCCCGTACCACCCGGCCGCAGACCGAGGCCGAACGGGCCAAGTGGGAGGTCCCCGGACAGCGCTGGGTGGATGTGTCCGACCGGGACGGCAGCTTCGGTGTCACCCTGGTCAACGACGCCAAGTACGGGTACGACGTACTGGAGAACCGGCTCCGGCTCACCCTGCTGCGGGCCCCGAAATATCCCGATCCCCAGGCCGACATCGGCCGGCACGAGTTCGCCTACGCGCTCATCCCCCATGAGGGGGACTGGCGGGAGGCCGATGCCTGGCGGCGGGGGGCCGAGTACAACCTCCCCCTGCAGATCCGGGTCGTCGACCGCCACCGCGGGGAGCTCCCCCCCAGCGGTCTCCTGGTCGGGCTGACCCCGGTCGAGCCGGAGGGGACGGCGCGAGGAGGTCTGGCCGGGAGCGGGGCCGGGGGTGGGGAGGCGGCTGCCGACGCCGGTCACATCGCCCTCACCGCCCTCAAGTACACCCGGGTGCCTTCCCGGATGCCGCGCTGGGTCGTGCGGCTCAGCGAGACCGAAGGGAGGGAGGAGACCGTCACGCTCACCTTCCCCTTCCGCATCGCCCGTGCCTGGGAAGCCGATCTGATGGAGGACCCGGGCGCCGTGCTGCGTCCGGACGGGGAGACCCTGACGGTCACCGTGCCCGCCTGGGGGCTGAAGACCCTGCTGATCGAACCGGTGCTGCCGGGCGGACGCTGACCCCGACCGGTCGGCCCCTTTTCGGTGCCGGTCGGAGCCGGCGAGACGTACCATATCCGCGACCGCAGGGTCAGGGTTCGGACATGGGGCACCCGGGAGGACGCGACATGAGCGACATCAGCCGACAGATCGCGGAGGAGGGGCTGCGGATCGGGGCCATCAAGCTTCGTCCCGATGACCCCTTCGAGTGGGCCTCCGGCTACCGGATGCCCGTCTACAACGATAACCGGATGTTCCTGTTCCACTCCGGTAGCCGCCGCCGGATCGTGGAAGGCCTGGCCGGCATGGTGGCGGCCGAGGATATCGCCCCCGAGGTGGTGGCCGGGACGGCCACCGCCGGCATCCCCCACGGCACCTCGCTGGCCGACTACCTGGGCCTGCCCTTCATCTACGTGCGGGACAAACCCAAGGGGCACGGACTGCGCAACCGGATCGAGGGGATCGACGCCGAGCGCGACCTGGAGGGCCGTAGGGTAGTCCTCATCGAGGACCTGATCTCGACCGGAGGGAGTTCGGCCCGGTCGGTCGAGGCGGTGCGGGAGGCGGCCGGGGTGTGCACCTGGTGCCTGGCCATCTTCAGCTACGGGCTGGCCCCGGCCGAGGAGGCCTTCGCCGCCCTGGAGCCGGCCTGCCAGGTCCGCTCCCTGCTCACCTTCGATATCCTGCAGGAAGTGGCCCGCGAGCAGGGGCTGCTGAACGCCGCCCAGCTCGAACTGCTGGACGAATGGCGCGACGACCCCTTCAGCTGGGGCGCCTGCCACGGTTTCCCGAGAGTGGAGAAGGCATGATCGACTTCCTGGAGCACGAACTGCGGGGACGTTTCGGTTTCCCCTCGGGGGTGATCGCCACCAACGACGACACCGCCCGCTGGATGCTGGAACACGTTCCCCAGCTCGGGTTCTTCGTGGGCAAGAGCACCACCATCGCCCCCCGTGAGGGCTACCCCGAGGACATCCTCAGCCAGCCGGCCCCCGACGCGCTCTGGAACGCGGTCGGGTATGCCAACCCCGGCCTGGAGGAGATGGTCGAGAGCTTCCGGGAACTGCGGGCCCACACCCCGCCCGGGGTCCTGCTCATCACCCAGATCGGGGAAGGAGGGGAGGAAGCCTTCGCCCACTGCGTCGACGCCTTCGAACAGGCCGGGGATGTGGATGCCTTCGAGATCAACATCTCCTGCCCTCATGTTGAGAAGGGGGGCATCCTGATCGGGGGGGACCCCGAGATCGTCCGTTCCATCGTGAAGGTCTGCCGCCAGGCGACCGACCGGCCGCTGATCGTGAAGCTGAACGCCGGAGTGCCCCGGCTCGAGGAGGTGGCGGTGGCCGCCGAAGAGGCGGGGGCCGATGCTCTCTCGGCCATCAACACCCTGGGGGGGCCGAACCCCGAGATCAGCCGCGGCTTCGGGGGGCTCTCCGGACCGCGGATCTTCCCCATCACGCTCCAGGCCATCCGGCGTATCCGGGGGGTCAGCCGTCTGCCGCTCATCGTCATGGGCGGGGTGCGGGGTGCGGCCGATGTGCGGACCCTGGACGGCATCGTCCCCGGGAGCCTGGTGGCCGTCGGTTCCTCGCTGGCCGGACTGGACTCCGAGGAGATCGTCCGCTACTTCGCCCAGCTGGAACGGGACCTGGCCGAGGGGACCGATTACGCCGCGGCCATGACCCTCCATGAGCTGCAGATGGAGTACCGGCCGTTCGTGGTCTCCGAAGTGGTCGAGCACAGTCCCTCTCTGCGCACCCTCCGCTTCCACCAGGACCTGGAGGCCGGTATCGGGCAGTTCGTGTTCCTCAAACTGGGGAGCGACCTGGCCAAACCCTTCTCGGTGGCCGGAACGGGGGAAGGACTGGAACTGGTGGTCCGCAAGGTCGGTCGCATGACCGCCCAGGCCTTCGAGCTCAAACCCAACGATGTGGTGCGCATCCGGGGTCCCTACGGCCGCCCCTTCGCTTTTCCCGCCGAGCGGCGGGTCATCTTCGTGGGAGCGGGCTGCGGGATCGCCCCGGTGCATCATGCCGCCTCCCGCCACCCCGGGCCGAAACGGTTCGTGGTGGGGGCGGTGACGGCCGCCGACCTGACCTACCTGGAGGAACTGAAGACCATGGGGGAGGTCGCGGTCGCCACCGACGACGGCTCGATGGGCTTCGAGGGATTCGTCTCGGACCTGCTGGCCCAGGTGCTGGAGCGGGAAGGGGCGGACGGGGCGCTCTTCTTCAACTGCGGTCCCGAGGTGGCCATGAAGGCGGTGGACGCGGTGGCCCGCCGCTACGCCCCCCCCGAGGATATCCACCACCTGGTGGAGCGGGTGACTTCGTGCGGGATCGGCATCTGCGGCAAGTGCACGGTCCCCTCGGGGGAGCGCATCTGCGTGGACGGCCCGGTCTTCACCGCGGCCGACTTCCAGCCCGGCCTCTACACCCGCGACAAGACGGGGAAGAAGGTCGCCGATCCCCACGCCTTCACCGGCAAGGGGTGCGCCGTGGAACTGCCCGGCGAGTGAGCCGGTCTCTGACGCCGGAGTCTCTGGAACAGGAGGACTTTCATGGCCGACGAACGTTATGACAAGGCGAGCAAGGTGGAGGTGGTCGGCTGGGCCGGACCGATCTGGGTGATGGGCTGGCTCTTCACCCTCGGCTTCCTGCACCCGCCCTTCTTCCAGGCGGTGCTGGCGATCCTGCTCTGGCCTTATTACCTGGGGGCGGCGCTGGGATAGGCAACGGAGCCGCGACCCTCGACGGGACGACATCGATCCGAACGGGTAAACACTTCCTCGGCCTGTGATGTCCAACCATCGGATGGTCCGAGGGTTCGTGATGCTCGCCACCGAGGGAACCCGGATGCGCACTCATCCCGCCGCCGTGCCGCTCCTCTTCCTGCTGTCACTGACCGCCGCCCCCGTACAGGCCCAGCGCGGATTGGCCGGACTTCGAATGCCTTCCTTCCTGAGCGGTCTCAGGATCTCCACCGGGGTGCTGACCGCTCCCACGGACCACTATCGACGGACCTCGCTCCCGGTGGTCCTCGGGCTCGGTTGGGAGCGGACCGACCGGGCCGGCCGGCGCTGGCGGCTCGAGTTCGGCTATTCCGGCTGGAGCGAGGCGGCGACCTACCGCGACCGCATCGCGTCGTACGAGGACCCCGGCCAGACCGACATCCGTTATCTGGAATCGGTCGGAGTCCGGACTTTCGATTTGAGCGTGGTGTTCCTTCAGCCCCTCGGGCCCGTCGAAGCCCCGGACCTGCTGGTGGGCGGCAGTCTGGGCTGGCGGCGTCACGAGGAGCGTCTGAAGTACGGTTACCATCACACCTCCTGGCCGCTGCTCGGCGGATCCGAGCGTGACCAGGTCATCCTGGACCTGCTCGTGGTCGTCCCCCTGTCGACCTCCGGGAACAGCCGGGAACTGACCTTCGGCTATCGCACCACCCTGGCCTCGTTCGTGGTCCGGGGTGGGAACCCGCTCACTTCGGGCGACGGCCTGCGGGCGGTCTTCAGCGTGCCGTTCGGATCGACGGGACGGAGCGGCCGGGCGATGCCCCGCCGGGGGGTGTACGAGGAGGTGGCGGCCTCTGCTCCCTATCAGTTGGGCGTCTTCTACGGCCTGCCGGGCATCGGCCCCGAGACGGAGGCGCTGGACTGGGGGAGCCAGCTAGGTATCGACCTGACGGTGCCGCTCCCCGGTCGTTGGGGTATTAACTTCGAAGCGGTGACCTACTCCTGGAAGACCGATCTCGGGGCTATCGGGGATCTGGAGGAACCGCCGTTCCAGGTCCCGTCCGGGGTGCCGCTCGATCCCTGGTACGAGGGGGAGTTCGTGCACTTCCTGCCCCAGGGAAGGGACTGGGAGGTGAAGGCCGGAGTGCTCTCCCCGCCCCTGCGCCGGTTCGGACTCCGCGCGGGAGCATTCCTCGGGATCCGGCGCCACCAGGAGTGGTGGGACTTCCTGTGCCTGCTCCGGGACGATGATGAGATTCCCCAGGCCCTCCCGCCCCCCGATCCCGGGGCCGAGGTCCAGGGGACAGGGGAGGTGCGGCTGGTCTTCCCGCTCGGATCCCGGCCCCAGTATCCCCAGGTCCATCTCTCCCGGACCTGGGATCTGGGCCGGCTCTGGCCCGACCGGCGCCGCACGGCGGTCGACCCGGACGGCTGGAGGGTCGCCCTCATGCTGCCGCTGGGCCGGTTCTGATCCCGCTTCACACCTGTACCAATATATGGTACATTGAACCCGTGAACCTCGACCTGGACATCGTACGGCGGCTCTGTGAGGAGCAGGGGATCCCCCTGACCGCGCTGCTGCAGGAGAGCGGCGTGAGCCGGAACGCCTTCTACTCGCTCGCCCGAAGGGATTCGGTCCTGCCGCGGTCCCTGCATGCGGTCGCGGAACGGCTGGGGGTATCGCCTTCGGTGCTGCTCCAGGAGGAAGGCACCCTGAAGCAGCAGGGGCGAGCTCTTCAACGACGGGTGGCGACCATCCGGGAGCGCCATCCGGAGATCGATCACGACACCATCCGCCACACCCTGATCCTGCTGTCCGAGAAACCGGTGGACCGCCTTAGAAGGGCATTGCGACGTGGCCGAAACGTCCCTGTTCTCCGCTGACGAGATCGCCTTCCTGAGGGAGCTCAACCGCCGCCGGGTGGATTACATGGTGGTGGGACTGGCGGCAGCCGCCCTGCAGGGAGCCATCGTGGTTACCCAGGACATCGATCTCTGGTTCCGGGATCTCGCCGACCCGGGCCTGCACCAGGCACTCAGGTCGGTCCGGGGGGGGTACGTGCCTCCGACCGGCAGCCAGCCGCCCATGCTGGTCGGCGGAGCAGTCAAGCTGTTCGATGTGGTCACCCACATGCACGGACTGGACGGATTCGAGGCGGAGCGAGCCAACACCATCAAGATCCCGATCGGACGGCTGAAGGTGCCGGTGCTGCGGCTGGATCGGATCATCCGCAGCAAGGAGGCGATCGGTCGGCCGAAGGACTTGCTGGTGCTGCCGGTGCTGCGGGACGTGCTCAAAGTGATCCGGGAAGAGGGGGGCTGAACCGGGGTTTCCCGGCTACCTCCCGACGGCTGGCTGTCCTATCATCCCGCGTGGAGTGTGTACACCTCACCTGGAGCGGAGACGATGCGCAATCCCCTGGCCCGGATCCCTGGAGGACCGATCATGCTGACCACCCTCGCGGCGCTGGCCGCCGGCTGCGGTTCGAGTGAGCCGGCCGCCCCCACCTTCGGCGACGACCTGGCTTTCCTGCAGGAACACACCGAGATGATCGTTCTGCGGGGAGGGGATGAACGGGCCCTGGTGGCGGTGGCTCCCGCCTTCCAGGGGCGGGTCATGACCAGCACGGCGAACGGGGCAGGGGGGACCAGCTTCGGCTGGATCAACCGGGAGCTCATCGCCTCGGGGGAGAACCGCCCCCATATCAACCCCTTCGGGGGTGAGGACCGCTTCTGGCTGGGACCGGAGGGGGGTCAGTTCTCGATCTTCTTCCGGGGGGGCGACTTCTTCGACCTGGACCACTGGCAGACCCCGGCCCCGATCGACTGGGGGGCCTGGACGGTGGTCGAACGGGGACCGCAGGTGGTCCGCTTCCGCCAGCCGATGCGGCTGACCAACTTCTCCGGCACCAGCTTCAGGCTGGAGGTCGACCGATCCGTCCGCCTGCTCGACCGGGCCGCCGCCGTCGATCGGCTCGAGATCTCTCTGCCGGCTTCGGTGGGTCTGGTCGCCTACGAGTCCGAGAACCGGGTCACCAACACCGGTCCGCGGGCCTGGGCCCCAGGGAGCGGACTGCTCTCCATCTGGATCCTGGGCATGTTCAATCCCTCGCCGGCCACTACGGTGGTCATCCCCTTCCAGGCCGCCGGCGAGGAGGACCCCGCCGCCATCGTCAACGACGCCTATTTCGGAGAAGTCCCGGCCGACCGGCTGGTCGTGCGGCCTCAGCAGGGGATGCTCTTCTTCAGCGGGGACGGGCAGTACCGGAGCAAGATCGGGATCGGTCCGGAGCATGCGCTCCCCCTGCTGGCCAGCTGGGACGCCGGGGCGGGGGTGCTCACCCTGGTGCAGTACACGCTCCCGGCCTCAGGGAGCTATGTGAACTCGATGTGGGAGATCCAGGCCGAGCCCTACGGCGGGGATGTGGTCAACTCCTACAACGACGGCCCGGCTTCACCCGGTGCGGCCCCGCTCGGCCCCTTCTACGAACTGGAGACCTCCTCGCCGGCCCTGGCCCTGGGACCAGGAGCGAGTGCGGTCCATGTCCACCGCACCTTCCACCTGCAGGGGAGCAGGGTGGTGCTGGCCCCGGTCGTCCAGCGCCTGCTGGGGGTCTCGATCGAGGAGATCGAAGAGGCCTTCAAGTAGTCTGAGACCCGCCACGGATTCGCAGCGCCATCGACCTCAGTGTGAGGCGGTCCAGAATTACTTGCCGGGAGACTGTATGTGGATTATGATAGTCATTAGTATCCACATTCAGTCCGGAGGTGGTCATGAAGACGGTTCAGATGACCCTGGATGAAGACCTCGTCAAAGCCGTCGACGCAGCGGCCAAACAGTTGCGTACTACCCGCTCCGCCTTCACCCGGAAGGCGCTGCGCGAAGCACTCAGGGTCTTGTCTGTCCAGAAGCGGGAGCATCAGCACCGGATGGGGTATGAGGGCCGTCCTGTGAAGA
>CAYUVJ010000005.1:3536-9296 GCA_964447955.1 uncultured Gemmatimonadota bacterium | reverse complement strand
GAATGAGACGAGGCGAGATCCGGTGGTACACATTCAAAAGGCCCGACAAGCGGCGTCCCGTCCTCGTCCTCACGCGAGATTCGATCCTCGACTATCTGGGCGAGGTCACCATTGCCCCGGTGACCTCAACCATCAGAGACATACCGAGCGAAGTGCTGCTAACCCGCCGGGACGGGATGGCTACGGACTGCGCAGTGAATTGTGATCACGTCCAGACGGTCTCGAAGGCCAAAGTCGGATCCGTGATCACCCGTCTGTCCTCCTCGAAGATGGCGCAAGTGGCTGGGGCCATCCGTTTCGCCATTGACCTCTGACTTGCCAACATAGAGGACAGCGAGCTGGAGCGTGCTGAGGCCTGCACGGGGAAGAAGGCTCACTCCGACCGCAGGACCTCCACCGGGTCGGCCCGGGCGGCCCGCCAGGCGGGCAGGATGGTGGCGATCAGGGTGATGCCCACAATCAGGGCGGTCACCACCAGCAGGGTCACCGGGTCGAGGGGGGAGACCCCCCAGACGACGCTCCGCAGGGCGGCCGAGGTGCCCACCGCGAAGGCCAGGCCGGCCACGATCCCGATCCCGGTCAGCCGCAGGGCCCGCCACAGGGTGAGGGCGACCACCCGGCGGCCATCGGCCCCCATGGCCAGACGGATGCCCAGCTCCCGTTTCCGCTGCCCCACCCAGAAGAGCATGGTGGCGTGGATGCCCCCCCCGGCCAGGGCCAGACCCACCAGTGCGAAGGTGAGGAAGAGCGCCATCAGGAAGCGGGGTCGCACCAGGTCCTCGCCCATGAGGTCTTCCATCGGCACAAACCGGTCGACCGGCACGTCGGGGTCGACGCTCCAGACCGCCTGCTGGATGGCCGGGGCCAGTTCGCTCAGCGGAGCCTCAGACCGGACCAGATAGCATATCCGTTCCATGAAGGAACCCCCCGACGGGTCGGGGATGTAGACCTCGAACCCGGGGGACTGGCCGAGTCCCCAGTGGTAGATGCCCCGGTTAACCCCGATCACGGTCAGGACCCGGTCGCTCCCGATCTGGATACGCCGTCCGACCGCCTCCACCGTCCCGAAGAGCCGGAAGGCGGCATTGCCGTTGATGACCGCCAGGTCGGGGTCCGACAGGCCCTCGTTCCTCGTGAACTCGCGTCCCTGGACGATATCGGCCCTGAGGGACTCGAGGTAGCCCGCGGTGACCGGGTGGATGATGCAGGAGAGGGCCTCCGGCTCGTCAGGCTTCTCGGCGTCCCGCACCGTGGTCGACCAGCCGTTCTGCGTGCTGTACTCGAAGGGGACCGACCGGCCGGCCCCGGCCGCCTCCACCCCGGGGATGGCGCGGATGCGGTCGAGCACTTCGCTGGCCATGCGGTCGCGGTGTTCGGCGGTGAAGCCGGGAGTCAGATCGACCGGCACGGTGTAGAGACCGGCGGGCTCGAACCCGGGGTCGTTGTCGACCATGGCCACCAGACTGCGCATGGTCTGGACGGCGCCGAAGGTCAACACCAGGGCCAGGGCGACCTCGACAGCTACCAGCCCGCTCTGGAGCCGCTGGGTGTCCAGGGCCTCGGTGGCCCCGATCGAGGCTTCCTTGAGCAGCTTGCCCAGGTCCCAGCGGACCACCCTCAGGGCGGGCAGAAGGCCGCTCAACAGCCCGGTCAGCAGGCTGATGGCCACCGCTGCGCCAAGGACCCGGCCGTCCAGGGCGATGCCGGCCAATCGCGGCACTCCGGTCGGGGCATAGCGGCTGAAGAGGTCGATCCCGAAACCGGCCAGGAGGACGCCGACCAGCCCCCCGAGGACGGCGAGCAGGACCCCCTCGCTCAGGAACTGGAGCAGGACCCGGCGCCGGCTGGCCCCCAGGGCGCCCCGCAGGGCCACCTCGCGGGAACGGGCCACCCCCCGGGCCAGAAGGAGATTGGCCACGTCGGTGCAGGCGATGAGCAGCATGAACGCCACCGCGCCCA
The DNA here is from genome assembly GCA_964447955.1 of uncultured Gemmatimonadota bacterium. Taxonomy (GTDB): domain Bacteria; phylum Blakebacterota; class Blakebacteria; order Blakebacterales; family CAYUVJ01; genus CAYUVJ01. Next base: position 7,337 of record CAYUVJ010000005.1, on the reverse strand, counting down.
GCAGCAGGAGGATCGGTCCCAACACCCCGCGGGTCATGGAGAGCTGCAGGGGCACGACCCGCCAGCGGCGCAGGGAGCCGTCCGAACGCCGGTAGCGCTCCCCCGGGATCTCCTCGGCCTGGCCGGCGACCACGGTGTCGGCCTCGGCCTGGGCGGCCCGGAGGGATACCCCCGGGCGGAGACGGCCGGCCACGTTCAGGACGCTGAAGCCCCGCTGCTGAAGGGCCGGATGGTGCACATCCAGCGGCAGGTAGAGCTCCCGGTCGGGATCGGCCAGCCCGGCCGGCGGTTGGAAGGAGGGATCCAGCACCCCGATCACAGTCACCGGTCCACCGTTCAGGGTCAGGGTGCGTCCGACGATCCCGGGATCGGCCGCCCAGCGGGTCATCCACCAGCCGTGGTCGAGGATGGCGACATCGGACCCCTCGCGGTACTCCTCTTCCTGGAAGGCCCGGCCCAGCGCCAGGCGGGCATCGAACATCTCCAGGAAGTCGGCGGTGACCAGCAGGGGCCGGACCCGCTCCGGCCGCCCCGACTCGTCCAGGATGGCATACCAGTTCCAGGTGGCGGCCAGGGCGCTGTAGGCGTCGGTCCGCTCCTCCCACTCGGCGAACTCGACCGGCGAGAAGCCGAAGGGACCATGGACGGCGATCAGGCGGCCGGATTCATGGTAGGGGAGGGGGCGCAGGATGACCGTGTCGAAGACCGAGTAGATGGTGACCGCGGCCCCGATACCCACCCCCAGGATCAGGATGGCGGCCAGGCTGAACCCGGGCCGGCGCAGCAGGGCCCGCAGGGTGTGCCGGGACTCGATCCGCCAGGCGTCCAGCACCGCCCCCAGGCGCAGCCGCCGTTCCCGGCGACGGGCGCTCTTCCGGGCAGGGGCGGCCCAGGTCCCGGGATCCCCGAAGCGGCGCCGGGCCTCGGCCCGGGCGGCTTCGGGCTCCCAGCCCTCGGCCACCAGGTCCTCGACCAGCTGGTCGTAATGGGCCCGCATCTCGCGATCGACGTCCTCGTCAACCGGCAGACCCTTCACATCCTGCCGCTTCCCGGTCAGGTGCGGCAGCCGGCGATAGTCGTCCGTCCCACTCATGCCAGAGCTCCGGATGCTTTGAGTACGCGGTCCATGGCCTTGACGTAGCGGTCCCATTGGGCGCTCTGCTCGGAGAGCTGACGCTTCCCCTCACGGGTGAGCCGGTAGAACTTCACCTCGCGGTTGTGGCTGGAGAGACCCCACTCCGAGGCCAGCCAGGTGCGCTCCTCCATGCGGCGCAGGGCGGGGTAGAGGGCTCCCTCCTCGATCGCGATCTCCGCCTCGGTCTGCTGCTGGATGCGCTTGCTGATCTCGTAGCCGTGCAACGGCCCCCAGCTCAGGACCTTGAGGATGAGCAGGTCGAGCGTGCCCCGCATCAGGTCGAGCGATTCCTTGCCCATCGCCATCCCTCCCGATCCCTTCCAGCGTTCTGTCCATGGGCTTTCATTACCTAAGGACCTTATACCTAAAGACCTTATGTATTACAAGATACGTTTTCCTACGACGGGAGGTTTCCTCTGCGGCGGGAGCCGAAACGTCCATTAGAGCCCGGAATCAGTCAAAACCTTGATATTCCCCTCAGGAACCTGTAGGCTATAGTTTACCGAATGAGCATGCGTGCACGGGGGAAGGTACCAGAGCACGCTTAGGCTCTCTGAGTCATCTCACACTACTCAACGCCTAGTGTTTTGCAGAAGATGCGTTCCCGGAAGCGGGATGCACACGCATGGTCATGGCCGTCGGTCACCGATTACGGTGAATATCTGTTCGCTGTTGTTCAGGATCAACGGGAGGACGTATGACATACGAAGAAGAGAATAAAGCAAAGGCAACGTTCGATGATGTGTATGTGCAACCGACTCCGCACGCGTATGTGCAGAAGATGGCATCACATGGCTATCAGATCGGCGAACAGGCTCGTCCCTATTGTTTTGAAGCGACGCAACTTCTGAACGAGCTCAACAGCGATGCCTGGCCGGTACAGATGCTCGACCTTGGATGTTCTTATGGCATGGGATCGGCATTCCTGAAATACGGATGTTCGTTTGAGGAGATTGTTGCATTTTTTGCGTCACGAGCGCCGGACGAGCTCGCTGCCTGTGCGGAAGTGACTCGCATGTGGCTCAATGTAGCGCCGCCCGCCTGTGACGTTCGATGCGTTGGCCTCGACAGCTCCGAGCCCGCTGTCTCGTTCGGACTCAAAGCGGGGTTATTGGATGGTGGCATTGCGAAGAACTACGAGGACCCGTCGGTACAACCCTCGAAAATGGATATCGAATGGTTCCGGTCCTGCAACCTCCTCGTCAGCACGGGAGCCATTGGGTATGTCACGCAAGAGACGCTTCGAAAAGTGTTGCCTCATCTTGGCAAAGATCATCCAACGAAACATGGCCCGTTCGCCGTGGTGACGATACTCCGGATGTTCAAAACAGAGCCGATCGTGCCCTGCTTTGAAGAGGCCGGTATGAAAATGGTGCGCGTACCCGGCATTTGTCTGCCGCAACGAAACTTCGCAGACGATGCGGAGCGGGATGGGGTCATCTCTGTTCTCCACAATCAACACGTTGACACTCTCGGATTTGAGGATGAGGGCAAGCTCTTTGCTGAGCTGTATGTGGCAGCGGCCGAGGATCAGGTTGATCGTCTTATGTCGCTGATGCAATCCGTCGAGGAACGGCTCGTCGGGGATTCGAATGTAATGTTCATCCAGCGCTGAACCTGGCCGCACGATCCCCCCCGATGATCTCGTACCGAAATGTAGCGAAGACCTTCCTGCCGGCCGGTCCACCCGTCCTTTCAGATATCACCTTCCAGGTTGAGACAGGAGAGACGGTAGCACTCCTCGGAACCTCCGGCTCCGGCAAAACAACCCTTCTCCGTCTTACCAACAGGCTTGTCGATGTTGATGCCGGATCGATAGAGGTCGACGGTGTCTCTGTTATGGACCAGGACCCGATCGAGCTTCGCCGAAGAATAGGATATGTGTTTCAGGGAATCGGATTATTTCCCCACATGGACATCCGTTCGAATGTCTCAATTGTCCTGCGTCTCCTGGGGCGAAGTGCGTCTGAGCAGCAGAAGAGATCAGACGAACTCCTGATGATGGTTGGCATGCCCCCGGATGAGTTTTCAGGTCGATATCCTCACGAACTTTCCGGGGGACAACAACAGCGTGTCGGCGTCGCACGCGCCCTTGCAGCCGATCCGGAATTTCTCCTCATGGACGAGCCATTCGGGGCTCTCGATGCCATTACGCGCGACACCCTCCAGCAAGAACTCCTCTCCTTGAAACAGAAACTTCAGAAGACGATCGTTTTCGTCACGCATGACATTTTCGAAGCGTTGACGATCGGCGACCGGATCGCTGTGCTCAACGACGGACACCTCGATCAGATCGGTACCAAGCAGGAGATCATTCGTTCACCTGCGACACAATTTGTGAAGGATCTCTTCGGGAGACCCCGCGCACAGCTCGAGGCGATCGACGCATGATCGAATCGTGGCTGACATTCGCTGCCGGTCGTACTGCCGAACTGTGGGTTCGCACCGGCGAGCATCTTGTCCTGACAGGATTGTCGACTGCCGGGGCTATCCTTCTTGGAGTTCCGCTCGGAGTGCTTGCGTCAAAAGTGAGGACCATCCGGAATCCGTTGATGGGGACGGTTGGCATCTTTCAGACTATCCCCAGTCTGGCGATGCTGGCTATTCTCCTTGCCCTGACCAAACAGATCGGAATTGTTCCAGCTATCATCGCTCTGACGTTGTAT
>CAYUVJ010000005.1:0-3526 GCA_964447955.1 uncultured Gemmatimonadota bacterium | reverse complement strand
ACTGACGGGGATCGAGCAGGTGCCGCCATCGTCGCTCGAAGCAGCCCGCGGGCTTGGCATGACCCTGTGGCAAACACTGATCTTGGTTGAAGTACCACTCGCTCTACCGATGATCATCGCCGGCGTCCGCACAGCCGCAGTCGTAGGCGTTGGTATCGCAACGCTTTCTGCGTTCATCGGTGCAGGAGGTCTTGGAGAGTTCATCAATCGTGGTCTGGCCCTTTCAAACACACAGCTGATATTGCTCGGTGCCATCCCGGCTGCCCTCCTGGCGTTAATCGTCGATGGATCGATCGGTGCATTCCAATGGGCTGTTCAGCGTCGTCATGGACGATCTCCGTTGGAAGCTATCGTGCGATGGGTTGTCCGGCCCGCCGCACTGGTCCTCCCGCTCATCATATCCGGGATCGGGGTGTATGCTGCTCTTGCGTCACGTCAGGAAAATGCCGACGGTGTGGTGAGGATCGCCTCGAAAAGCTTTACCGAACAGCTTATTCTCGGTGAGATCGTCGCACAAACGATCGAACATCATACCGACCGGACGGTCGAGCGGCGATTCAATCTCGGTGGCACCATGATCTGTCACGAGGCACTTATCGCCGGAGAGGTAGACATCTATCCTGAATATGTCGGGACCGCGTTGACAGCGATCCTGCAATTGGATGGAACGCGATCTGCTGGTGATGCGCTCGAAACGGTCCGGAACACGTATACCGAACGCTTCGGATGCATATGGTTCGATCCACTGGGATTCGAGAACACCTATGTACTGGCGCTCAGGAAAGAAGTGGCCCTCAGAGAACAGCTCACGACGATTTCCGGGTTGGCAAGTGTCAGCAATTCGATGCGGGCCGGTTTTCCTTCTGAGTTCATGGAACGTCCTGATGGATACCCTGGACTCCGGCGGACATATGGTCTGTCGTTCGCAAACGTCAGGGACCTGGATCCGGCGCTGATGTACCAGGCACTTGTCTCGGGCGAGCTTGATGTCATAAGCGCATTTTCGACCGACGGAAGGATCGAAGCCTACGACCTCGCCCTCCTGAAGGATGACCGCTCCTTCTTCCCTCCGTACCAGGCAGCGCTCGTCGTGAGGGAGGATCTCATTGCGGAAATGCCCGAATTGGGGCCGCTCCTAAGACGCCTGACGGGGATGATCGATACTGAGACCATGCAGCAGATGAACTATCAGGTGGATCATCACCAGCATTCCCCGAGGGAGGTGGCGAGACAGTTTCTCGAGAGCATGGGGCTTGTGAAGGAGAGCCAGAACTAGGGCTCGGACACGAGCGGACATCACACCCCTCTGGATCGGGTTGCGAACGGACCGTTATCGTCAAGACAAGGAAGGCTCGTCGAACCTTCGATGAGATTCCATAGTACCCCAAACAACCCACATCGATGCGATCTTATACCAGATTCCGTATCCCCGGCAGTCGACGCATGACCCGGACCGCGAGCAGCGAGCAACCGAGCACCAGCGGTAATCCGATCATATAGAACGACGCCGAGCCGAAGTCGATCCAGTGCCAGCGTTCGATCGTGTACTCGTAGGCCGTCCGGAAGAAGGGGTGGATCAGGTAGATGCCAAGGGAATAGAAGCCGAGAAGGTGGAAGAAGCGGTACCCGATCCCTCTTCGGAGGCGGAGGTGGGCGGCGGAAGGGACCAGAAGGGCGAATGTTGCCGCTACCAGCAGCGGCTCGAGCAGCCGGAAGAAGAGGTAGCGGTGGGGGATCCGGTTGAATCCTCCGAAGGTGCGGATGCCCGCGACCCAACCACTCACGACCACCACCACAACCACGACCACGATCACGGCGCCGGCCAGCCGGATCCACCGATCCTTCATGATGCGCAAGAACCGGTCCGCCTGGTCAGCGAGCACATAACCGGCCACGAAGAAGGCAATCGAGTTCAGAGCCAGGACACCCAGGAGGGTGGCGGTACGGCCGGGTGAGGCAAACGGTTCCTCCAGCAGGGTGATTCCGACCGTCCAGATGGTCTGCCCGAGCACGACCGCGAACAGGCAGGCGCCGGGACGGGGTCGTATCCGCTGGTACCAGCGGTAAAGCCAGGGATGCACCAGGTAGAGCTGGATGAGCACGCCGAGGAACCAGAGGTGGTAGTAGACCGAGAAGGTGAGGATGCCGATCACGATCGCCGCCGGGCTCCAGCCAGCCACTGCTTTGATGGCGCCATAGAAGAGTGCCCAGGCCAGATACACGCCTGCCATCCTCGGAAGGGTTCGCCGATGGAAGGAGCGTGATGGGACACCCCCCAGGGCCAGCTGGAACCCGGAGAGGATGAAGAAGAACGGGACCGCGAACCGGCTCACCACATTCAAGGAGAACCCTGCGATCACGGATGGGCCGGCACTCCCGACGAGCACCAGGGAGGCCGTGGTGTGGATGGCGACGACGCCCAGGATCGCGAATCCCCGGAGCAGGGTCGTCAGGTAGACAATATCCCGAGCCTCGGGGCTGGAGGGGAGCCGGTGACTCAGGGGTGATTCTCTTTCAGGGTGAGGAACTGGATCGAATCGTCGTGCTCGAGCACCAGCGCCGCCCCCCCCCCCGGAGCCAGAACATCACCGTAGTCACCCGAGTGACCGGATGGGGAGAGACGGTGCACCAGTGCCGGAGGTCGGGGGAAACAGCCCGTCCACTCTGCCAGCTGAGGATGGACCGGGCCAGTACGAAGCGCTTGACGACCTGCCAGGTCTGTCCGTCTCGGGCCAGGCGACTTCGGTTTCCTTGACCTGGCCCTGGAACCGCAGATAGACCAGGCCCAGCAGGATGATGGAACGAGCGACCTGACCGAGGTCAGTCGTGCGGGAGCAGCAGGAGTTCGACCGGCCGACCGGCGCCGTCACCCGGAGCGTGAGAGAGGACGGAGAGTAGCCGCGCAACCTCAGCGGACAATCAGCACGGGGCAGAGGGAGAGGTGGGCGACCGCGTTCGAGGTGCTACCCAGACAGAGCTCGCTGCGCGTGCTCAGGCCCCGGTTGCCGGTCACGATCAGGTCGGCTGTCTGCCCCATCGCGGTCTCGACGATGTCGTGGGCGGGATTGCCAACCCGGACGATGTCGTACATGTTCGCTTCCAGATCTCCCAAAGCTTCCCGGGTGAGCTTCATGATCGGTTCCGCGATCTGTATGACAGGCTCGTCGGAGGCGTATTTGGGAAGGCAGACCAGTTCGCTGTAGGTTTCCGGATGAGAGGGGATCGGGAAAACGTAGACCAGATAGATGTCGGACTCGGCATCCAGACAGAGGTTCTCGGCCAGCCAGGTTGCAGCCTTGAGACTGGATTCGGTTCCGTCAGTGGCGAGGACGCATTTCATCTTCGGTCTCCTTGACTATCCGACAGCCGGACCAATCATACCCGCCCGAAGGCATATTTCAATGTTTTTCCCGGCCGCTGGAGTCCGATCTTCGTTCCCTTCGACGGGCCGGGCGCGCAAGATGTCCGGGGGCGAATATACGGTTGTATTCAGTATTCTCCAGCGATAGCTTGCGCGAGCCGCCGG
>CAYUVJ010000004.1:5650-17246 GCA_964447955.1 uncultured Gemmatimonadota bacterium | reverse complement strand
CCGACCTGACCGGTCGAAGTCACCACCCGGTCGGCCATCGTCTGCACCGCGGTGATCGGCCCGTCGGGCTCCAGCCCCCTGAGGAACGACCGCACGGCCGGGAAGACCGCGTTCGGGTCTCCACCCGCCCGGACGACCACGCTCATCCCTGTACTCGGGAACTGCCGGGCGGCCAGGTAGAAGGTCCCGCGGTCGAGGGAGTTCATCAGGCCATAGTCCGGCAGGTTCTCGACCACCCCGACGACCTCCAGCGGGATCCCGTTGTCCCAGGGCAGGATGATCGTCCCGCCCACCGCCGGCTCACCGGGGAAGAGCTGTTCGGCCAGACCCCGGCTGATGACCGTGACCGGGCTGCTGCCCAGCCGGTCGGTCGCCTGGAAGTCACGGCCGGCCAGCAGGACGGTACCGAGCGTCTCGAAGTACCCCTCGCTGGCGATCCGCCGCAGGGCCGGGGTGTACTCGGTTCGGTCGGCCGGCGGATTCGCGGCGTTGTAGATCCCGTTCCAGGGACCGCCGTAGAGAGGGAGGCCGTCCACGACAGCCGCCTGCTCCACGCCCGGCAGTTCGCGGACACCTGCCAGCAGGTTGTCCAGCAGACCGGCGGCGGCTTCCTGGGAGCCGTAGCGGAACCCCGGAGCCTGGAAGCTGAACGTCAGGACCCGGTCGGGCTCCATCCCGGTGTCCACCGACCTCAGCTGGACCAGACTGCGCACCAGCAGGCCGGAACCGATGAGCAGAGTCACCGAGAGAGCCACTTGAGCCACGACCATGCCCGAACGCAGCCGCTGACTGCGTCCCCCCTCGGTGGTCCGTCCCGACCCGGTCATCAGCCCGAGCAGTCCGGCGTCGGCACTGCGCAGGGCGGGCAGGATCCCGACCAGCAGGGCGGTCACCAGAGTCACCGCCAGGGTGAAGAGCAGGATCCCGCCGTCCAGACCCATGGTCTGCAAGCGCGGCAGGGACAACGCCTGGCTGCCGCGGAGGATCTGCATGCCGACCAGGGAGAGCGCGATGCCGAGGATCGCCCCCATCACCGTGACGACCAGACTCTCCGTCAGCAGCTGCCGGATCAGGTTCCCGCGGGGCGCCCCCAGGCTGAGCCGGACGGCGAACTCTCCCTGTCGAGCGGTGACCCGGGCCAGGAAGAGGGAGGAGATGTTGGTGCAGGCGATGAGCAGCAGGAGCAGGACCGCCCCCAGCAGCATGTAGAGCGGCGCCCGCATCCCACCGACCAGTACGTCCGCCAGCGGGACCACCTGGATGCCCCAGCCCAGCTTGATGTCGGGATAGGTCTCGACCAGCCGGGCCGCCATGGTCTTGAACTCGGCGTCGGCCTGGTTCCGGCTCACGCCGTCGGCCAGCCGTCCGAGGAAGAGGAAGTTGTTGTTCCCCCGGCCGGTCTCGGCCGGTCCGCCGCGCTGCATGGGGAACCAGAGGTCGATCCCCCCAGGGAAATCGAAGCCCTCGGGCATGACTCCCACGACCTGGAAGGGGGCTCCCTCGATCGTGATGCTCTGACCGATCACGTCCCGCTCCCCGCCATGCCGGCGCTGCCAGAAGCCGTGACTGAGCATCACCACCGCCGGCCCCCCGGCCACGGTTTCATCGGCGGTGAAGGACCGGCCCACCAGGGGCGCGATCCCGAGGGTCGAGAAGAGGTTGTCGGAGACGGTGATCGTGGTCACCCGCTCCGGCTCATCTCCCCCGGTCACGATCCGCCCCGGCCGGAAGACGTTGCGGGCGGCCAGGGATTCCAGCGTGGTGGTCTGATCCCGATAATCGAAGTAATCCTCGGCGCTCAGCGAGTTCGTCTGCCCCTCGGGGGTGATGTTCCAGATCCAGACCAGCCGGTCCGGCTCCTCGAAGGGGAGAGGCTGGAGCACCACGGCTTCCAGGGTGCTGTACATGGTCACGGTAGCGCCCAGGCCGAGAGCCAGCACCAGCACCGCCACGGCGGTGAAGCCGGGGCGGCGGCGCAGGTTGCGGAGGGCGTGACGCAGGTCGGAGAAGAGGGAATCCATGGGCGCGGTCCGGTCAGGGTGGCTGTCAGTTCGGAGCTTTCACTGATACGACGCCCAGGAAGTTACGTTTCGCCGGACTGCTCTTAGGACACCTGAGGACCGGATATCCCCTAAAGACCTGGGAATCATGAAACCTGAGCGGGTTTCGACCGGTTCTTATTCTTGGATAGGCTGGATCGGTCGAAAGCAGGTGACCCGCGAGGGGTGTCCACCGCGAGGTTCGGCGTGGGCACCTGAACAGGGATCCCGGGGGAGGCGCGCCATATGGAAGGTCTGCTGCAGGACATCCGCTTCGGTCTGAGGATGCTGCGCAAGGCGCCGCTCTTCTCCCTGGCGGCAGGGCTCTGCATCGCCATCGGGATCGGGGCCAACGCCTCCATCTTCAGTTTCCTCTACGGCATCCTGGCCCATCCCCTGCCGTTCCCGGAGCCCGACCGACTGCTCTTCATCCGGGAGTTCCAGACCGCCCGCGGCTCCAACTTCTCGACCTCCTGGCCCGATTTCGTGGACTGGCGGGCCCAGAGCCGGACCTTCGACGGTCTGCTGGCCCACACCTACTCCTCCTTCACCATCACCGGCTCGGAGGGGGAACCCATCCGGGTCTCGGGGGCCCTGGTCTCCTGTGACTTCACCTCGGTGCTGCGCATCGCCCCGATCCAGGGGCGGGGGTTCCTGCCGGAGGAAGAGGGCCCCGACGCTCCTGCGGTCGTCCTGGTCGGCTACGGACTGTGGCAGGGCCGGTACGGGGGCGCTGCCGACCTGGTGGGAAGGGTGATCACGGTCGACGGGGAACCGACCACGGTCGTCGGGATCATGCCCCGGGACTTCCGCTTCCCCGAGGACGGCGACCTCTGGATCCCCATCCGCCGGTCACCTACCGAGAACCGGGGGCAACACTTCCTGGTGGTCATCGGGAGGATGCAGGCGGCGGTGGATCAGGAGGCGGCCCAGGCCGACCTGGCACGGGTGGCCGCGGTGCTGGCCGAGCAGTACCCCGACACCAACACGAACATCACCGCCCGGGTGCAGGACCTCACCGACCGCTACCTGGCCGAGACCCGGGAGTACATCGTCATCCTCTATGTGGTGGTCACCCTGGTCCTCCTGCTGGCCTGTGCCAACGTGGCCAACCTGATGCTCACGCGGGCGGCCGCCCGCCAGCAGGAGATGGCCGTGCGCTCCAGCCTGGGGGCGGGAAGGGGGCGCATCGCCCGGATGCTGATGGTCGAGAGCATCGTCCTGGGACTGGCCGGAGGGGCGGTCGGAATCATCCTGGGCCGGATCGGGCATGAACTGGTCCTGACCGGCGTGACGGTCGAGATCCCCTACTACATGGATTTCGACTGGAAACCGATGGTGGTCGTGCTGCTGGCCTTGATCGCCGTGGTCAGCGGGGTCCTCTTCGGGCTGGCCCCGGCCGTGGCCACCCTGCGCTCCGACCCGGTCCGGGTGCTGCAGGGAGGGGACGGCCGGACGGTGGGGGGCCGACGCCGCAACCTCTTCCGGTCGTTCCTGGCGGCCCTCCAGGTCGGTCTGGCCCTGGTGGTGCTGGTGGCGGCCGGCCTGATGAGCAAGAGCTTCATCCAGCTTCGGACCGTGGAACCGGGCTTCGAACCGGAGAACGTCCTGACCCTGGGCCTGGAACTGCCCGGGCGGACCTATCCCGAGGACGAACGCCAGACGGCCTTCTGGCTGGAACTGCAGCGCCGGGTGGCCGCCTTGCCCGGCGTGCTCCAGGTCTCCGCCGCCCAGAGCCTCCCGATGAGCTACTCGACCTGGTCGAACAGCTACCGGGTCGAAGGGACCGAGTCGGTGCCGGGACAGCGACCCAACGCCATCTATCAGACCATCCTCCCGGGCTACTTCGCGACACTGGGCATCCCGCTGGTGCGGGGTCGGGACTTCAACGACCAGGACATGTTCCCGAACGCCCCGCAGACGGTCATCGTCAGCCGGCACCTGGCCGAACAGTGGTGGCCCGACGAGGACCCGATCGGCAAGCGGCTCAATTACGGGGGCGACCCGGAACGCGACCCCTGGCAGGAGGTGATCGGGGTGGCGGAGGACATCCAGTGGGATCCCCACTCACAGGAAACCGAGTCACACATGTACCGGCCATTTGCCCTGGCTACGACTGCCTATATGTATCTGATCGTCAAGGCCAGGTCGGACCCGCTGACCCTGGTCGACGGGATCCGGCAGGAGGTACGTGGTCTCGATCCCGACCTGCCTGTAGCGCGGGTCCGGACCATGCACCGGGTGATGTCGGAGGCCAACTGGGAGACCCCGCTCTTCACCTGGCGCTTCGGGGTCTTCTCGGTGCTCTCGCTCATCCTGGCCGCGATCGGGGTCTATGGGGTGATCGCCTACTCGGTGGAGCAGCGCCGGCGTGAGTTCGGGGTCAGGATGGCTCTGGGGGCCAGTCCCGGCCGGGTGCTGCGGGGGGTGGTAGGACAGGGGGGACGTCTGGCCCTGTTCGGACTCCTCGGAGGACTGGCGGCGGCCTTCGGGTCGATGCGCTTCGCGGCCAGCATGTTCTACGGGGTGGAGCCGACCGACCCGGTCATCTACACGACCATGGCCTTGGCCATGGCAGCGGTGGCCCTGGTGGCCACCTGGCTGCCAGCCCGACGGGCCACCCGGGTCGACCCGGTCAGCGCCCTGCGCCAGGAGTGAGCCGGAGCCCGGGATCCCATTGTCCGCCTCAGGCAGCCGGGACCCCGTCGTCTACCTGCCACGGTCGGCGTCAGCCGGATGGGGTGGCTTTCAGAACCAGACGGTGATCCGGGCCACTACCGAGGCCAGACCCGATGGGAAAGCCCCTTCCCTGCTCCCGGCCGTGATCCCCCCGAAGACGATCAGGTCGGCGTTCTGGGCGATCGAGGCCTCGATCCGCGGGTTGAGGATGGCCGACCCGTCGGGGGAACCGAAGAAGTAGAGACTCCCCGAGACCAGGTCGGTCACCGGCCGGGTCAGCCCGGCCAGCAGCCAGGCCCCGGCCACCGGTTCGCCGTAGGAGAGATAACCTACCCAGTCATGGGCGGGATAGGGATCCTCCCATTCGGCCCGGCCGTTGTAGAGCCCCTCGAGCATGACGTAGGTGCCGTCGCCGAAGGTGTAGTCGAGACCGGCCACTACCCGGTCGAAGTCCTCCTCGGCCTCCATGCTGTTGTGGTTGCCCTCCAGCCACACCCCCAGGCCCAGCAGGGAGCCGGAGAAGTCCAGCCCCAGCGCCCGGCGCCGCTGATGGACCGGCATCAGGGTCACCGGGTCGACCGAGGTGGAGTCGGTCACCTGGTGGGCGGTCAGGGCGATGTCGTAACCGATGGCTTCGACGAAGGTGCCCAGGCGCAGGGCGTACCCGCTCCGGTCCAGGTCGTCCCCGGGCGCCAGGATGGCCGAGATGTTCCCCCCGATCCCCCAGCGGTAGTCGAGCCGCAGGGCGGTGACGCCCTCCTTCTCGTAAGTGGGATCGAGGATGTTCTTGCGGTGGAAGAGGTCGGTCGGGTTGAAGCTGTAGCCCGGCCCCCATGAGAGCTGCTGCTTACCGGCCCGGAAGCGCAATCCCTCCTTCTCCCAGGTCAGGAAAGCATTGTCCAGGTAGTAACGCTCCTGGTCGAGGCGGAAGGTGAGCGGGATGCCGGCCGCCTGGAGCTCCTGGACGACCGAGGGGGGGAGGAAGGGGGAGATGTCCCGCTCCACCGCTCCGTGGTAGACGATGAAGTTGAGGTTGCCGTCGAAGGAGATCCCGGCTCCGGCCTCGGTCCGGAAGTCCAATCGGAGTTTGGAGGCGTCGAGCAGCTGCTCAGCGGTCCGCTTCGCATAATCGACGTTCAGCGTGTGCTCGTAGTAACCGCTCAGACTGATCTGAGCCCGGATCCCGCCGTGCGGGCACAGGACGCCCGGCAGCGCCAGGATCAGGATGGACAGCACGGCCGAGGACTTCGTCCGCCATCCGGTACCCGAGATCGTGCCGTCAGTACCCGAGATCGTGCCGTCAGTACCCGAGATCGTGCGTTCGGCTCCGGGCATCTTTCCTTCTCCTTACCGCGGGGGGAGCGCCCGGCTGAGCGCGGCCTGGGTGAAGAGCGTGGGGTCTGGCTCGCGGGCGAAGGTCATCTCGACGGTCTCCAGAACGGTCCGGGAGCCTTCCCGGTGGTTGACCATCTCCATCTTCATGGCCACGGTCCGGCCCTCGATCTCCCGGAAGTCGGTGAGGAAGAGGGTCTTCAGATGCCCCTCCTGGTCGTAGTACTCGATCTTCCGGCTCAGGGCCTTCTCGGTGTCCGCCCACACGATGATATAGGCGTAGGAGGGCCCGGAAGGCGTCGGAGTGCACTTCAGCTTCACACAGCGTTCTCCCTGGTAGTCCTCGTAACCCAGGATCTCGGCGGTGTAGTCCTCCGAGAAGTCCCCGCTGGCCATGTCTTCGTAGGAGAAGTCCGACCCCATGGCGCTCTGCTTGCGGGTGTGACCGGCGAAGTGGCGGGTGGTATCGCGCCGCTTCATGTAGTACCAGATGTCGTCCCCGCCGTTGAGCTGCAGGATCCGGTCACCGTCCACCCGGGCCGGTTCGACATAGGCCATCAAGGCCATATCACCCTCCTGGGCACTCCAGGTCCTCAGGGTGAAGGTGCGTTCGGCCCCGGTCGTGGTGGTGATGGTCTGACGCATCACCGCGTAGGAGTGATCGACCTGTTCGGCGTTCTCGATCCGTTCCATCCAGGCCGCACCGGTCTCCTGGGCCTCGCTGACGGCCGGCCGGGCCAGGGTCGTGCCCAGGGCGACCAGCAGAGCGGCTGAGAGGACCGAAGTGCTCCGAACCGGCGCACTCCGCAGGTTCTCTCCCACCAGCAATCGCAGCACCGCGGGCAGGAAGATGATGGTGCAGACGAAGCACGCCCCGACCCCGATCATCAGCACGATCCCGAAGCTGGCCATGGCGACGTGGGCCATGAAGCCCAGACTGCCGAAGCCGATCATGGTGGTCAGGGTGGTGAGCAGGATGGCCCGTCCTACGAAGCGGAAGGCATCGAACACCCGTTCCTGCCCATGGCGATCCACCTCCCGGAAGCGATGGATGGCGTGGACCCCGTCGTCGATGCCGATCCCCAGGATCACCGGGAGAGCCATGAAGTTCATGAAGTTGTACTTCATCCCCAGCAGGGCCATGACACCCAGCATCATGAGACTCCCTCCGATCAACGGGATGATGGCGATCAGACCGACCGGTCCGCGGAAGGTGACGAGCAGCAGCAGGACGATGATGAAGAAGGCCAGAATGAGGCCGTTCCTGCCGTCACGGCCGGTCAGAGCCAGGAACTCCAGGGTCATCTGGGGGGTACCGGTGATCCGGGGATCGACCTGCCCCATCTGATCGCTGAACCGGCGCAGCGTGTCCTGGTGCCAGAGGTAGTCACGGGCGGAGATGTTCACCAGGAAGCGCTCGCTCCCGTCGCGGGGGAGCATGGCCCGGCGGACGACCCCGGGCAGGTCCTCCACCCCGACCGGTGCGGTATCGGCCATCCGGACCAGGTCGGAGCGCATCCGTTCGAACCAGGCCCGATGGACGGCCTGCCCGACCCCCGAGTCGATCCCTTCCTCCAGCCGGCGGGTAAGGGAGGGGAGGACGGCGGAATCATCGGTCGTGTCGGTCGCGGTGTCATAACCGGTGATGCGGTCGAGACTGCGGACCGCCCGGTCCAGTCCGGCGGTGAAGGCCAGGTTGCTCATCAGGTCGAGGTTGTCCCAGAGCCTTTCGATCTCAGTGGCGAGTTCCTCATCGCTCGTCCCGGGGCGCCAGGCCGGCCTGCGCCGGCGCTCCATCCGGTCTCGGAACCCGGTCAGCGGCTCCCGGTAACGGGCATAGCGGTCGGCGGTCGGGAGCAGGTCGCTGATGGCGCTGACCTCGCCGACCATCGAGAAGTCCTCGGTCCGCTCCTTGATCTCGCGGGCTTCCTCGATGGAATCCACGATCACCCAGGCTCCTTCGGTGGTCATGCCGAAGCGCTCCGGGATCTCCCGCTGCAGCCGGACGTTCTCCAGTCCCTTGGGCTCCAGCTCCAGCCAGTCCATCTCGAACTGGTTGCGCAGACCGGCCCACAGTGAGAGACCGGAGACCAGCGCGAAAAGGGCCAGGAAGAGCCCCCAGCGGTTCCAGCTCATCGCAGCCACCCGGCCGATGGCCGGCCAGCCCTCCTGGGCCCCCGCCGCGGAGAGGGACCGCCCCTTCTTCTCCCTCCGACGGTCGCGCACGACCAGCAGGGCGGGCAGGGAGACGAACATGACCAGCAGGGTGAGCGCGATCCCGGCCCCGATGGTGAAGCCGAGTTCACTCACCCCCCGGGTCTCTCCGATGAGCAGGGCCAGGAAGGCGGCCGCCGTGGTCAGACCACCCGCCATGACCGCCACTCCGGTCCCCTCCAGCATGTAGACGATGGCCTGGTGGCTGCCCTGCCCTCCGGCCCGCTCCTCGTAATAGCGGGAGATCAGGTGGATGGCGAAGTCGATCCCCAAGCCCACCAGGATGATGGCGAACATGGCCGTGAACATGTTCAGGGAGCCGTAGACGAGGCGCAGCAGTCCGCCCGTCCAGATGATGCCGGTGACCAGCGGGATCAGGGCGATGAAGGGCAGCCGCCAGCCGCCGAAACTGCGGGTCAGCAGCAGATAGATCAAGACCAGGGCGACCAAGAAGAGGATGATGCTGCCCCGGGAGATAGCGTCCATCTCGTCCTTCTGCAGGGGGTAGTTCCCGGTGAGACCGAAGGAGACATCGGGGAAACGGGTGCGCAGGTCGGCCAGGATGGCCTGCATCTGCTCCGCGGTCTCGAGGAGCGGGTCCATCTCCATCATCGAGAAGGTCGGCATGCACGGGATGAGCATCATCCGCCGGTCGAGGCTGAACATCCAGGGCTCCCCGACCAGCATGACGTCCACCGCTTCCTCGACCGAAGCGTAGTCCCGGCCGGCCAGGCGGGCGGACAGGATCTCCAGCGAGCGCTCCAGGCCGTGCATCGACTGGGCGATCTCGACCTCGTCCTCGCGCAGGTTCTCCTCGCTGTCGGTGTACTCCCGCTCGAAGTCGTCGTTGAGGCCGCGCAGGAAACCGATCAGGGACGGGTCCTCGAACCGCGCCAGGGTCCGGTCGAGGTCCTTTTCCTCGATCAGCATCAGTCCGTGGTCCAGGAAGTAGTCGAGGGGTACGGTGCCCTGCACGTTGTAGAGCAGGTCCATCGCCTCCAGGCGGGGGATGAGTTCCCGGGCGGCCTCGACCATCCGGTCCCGTTCACCCTCCAGCACCACCAGGGCGCTGGACTCGCCGAACTCCTCGGTCACCTCGAGATAGGACTGTACGGCGGGGGAGTGGGTGGGGAGCATGTCCACCACGTTGGTCTTCATCTCCAGCCCACCGGCCCCGACCAGGGCCGCGACGGTCACCAGCCCGACCGCCGTCAGTACCCGCCAGGGACGCTCCACGCTCACTCGGGCCAGCAGTTCCGCCATACTCCTCATCAGTGATCTCATCGTCCGATACTCCTCAACGAGCCCGGGAGCCGTCGAATCCCTCCTCGAACGGTCCCTCCAGCGCTCGGCGCATGATGTCCACGAAGACCCGAGTGAAGCGTTCCAACTCCACTCCGTCCATCTCGTCCCAGTGCTCGGCCATCCAGCGGTCATGCAGGTTGTCGAAGGTGATGACGATCTGCATGAGGAGTTCGTCGGAGAGGTCCCCCCGGATGGCGCCGATCTCCCGGCCCTTGACCAGGAACTGCTGCAGCCACGCCATGGCCTCGCTCCAGACCGCACCGAGCGGACCGCTGCCGCGCACGGCCGGAGGCAGGTCCCAGACCACCTTGCTGAACCCGAGCATCCAGGGCTGGCTGTCCATGAGGTCGAAGGGATGTTCGTAGAGGTGACCCAGCCACTCCCAGAAGGCCTCGGGGGTCTCGACCTGCAGATCGGAGATGGGGTCCTCCACGAAATCGAGCCAGTAGTGGCGGATGACCGTAGCCACCAGGTCGGCCTTGTCCTCGAAGTAGTAATAGGCCGCCCCCTTGCTCATCCCTGAGGCCTCCAGGATGCGGTTCAGGGACGCCTTCTCGTAGCCGTGGGCGGCGATCTCCCGGGCCCCCGCCTCCAGGATCTGGGCCTTCATCTCGGGGGGCATCTTCTCGAATCGGGGCAGCGGCATCGGCGGTCCTTGCCGGGGTCGGACCTTCGTCGCGGGAAACAGCCCCCGCGGTCCAGGGAAGGGCCTGGGAGTCCGTTTCTGTCCGGCCACATGGTTCTACGTATCGGTTAGACCGAAAGTTTAGACCAACCGGTCGAATTGTCCACGGGAATCTCGATAAAGGGGAGGAATCTCGAACCGGCCTCGTCGGCCGTCAGGGACCGGACGGACCAGGGCCGGCCGACCTTGTCCGTCGACCGGCCCGATGACCGGGGATCGACCCGGCAGGTTCCGGAACAGCTTCAGACGTGCTTGGAGAACTTCACCACGATCGGCTCCGCCAGGCGCTGGAAATCCGCGTAGGACATCCGGATCAGTTCGGTGTGGGAGCAGGCGTTGAAAGCGATCTCGCTGTCCTCGCTCAGGCTCTCGGCCACATAGACCTTCAGGTCGTACAGGTTACCGAACGGAGGCATGGCGCCCAGCTCGCAGTCGGTGAAGAGACTCCGGAACTCCTCCTCCCCGGCCAGTTCCACCTTCTTGGCCTTGGTGGCTTTCTTGAACAGGGCGAAGTCCACTTTGAAGGAGGCCGGCAGGACAGCCATGGCCGGTTCGCCATCCAGCTTCACGATGACGGTCTTGGCCAGTTCCCGGCCCGCCACGTGGGCGACGGCGGCCACCTCCTGGGCGGTATAAGCGGGGGAGTGGGAGATCTTGACGTATTTCACCTTCTGCTGGTCCAGGAACTCTATCAGCTTCTTGGCCGGCATGACGGTATCCTCGTGCTGGGGGAGTATGGACGACACCATCATACACCTGGAAAGGATCGACGGCCAGACTGCGGCCGGTCGCTATTGAGGGCTCCTAATGAAAGGTCCGAGGGCTTCCGGGCAGGTCGGCCGGCCCTCCTGTGCCGGAGCCACCGATGAAGAAGGCCGGCCTCTCTGGAGAGACCGGCCTTCGATCTGATGCCCTGGCTGTGACCCGGAACCTGTCAGGGCCGGGATCGGCGCATGATGCTCAGTCCGGCGGTGGCCGGGTGATGTCGGTGAGCACGAAGTCCACCGCCTGTCCCATCCGGACCCGGATGGGCAGATCCCGCTGACGCGCCGGCTTGTACTTCCACTGCATTACGGCCGTGATCGCCGCATCCTCGAAGATGCCGGCCGGATTGGAGGCCACCACCAGGGCGTCGATGACGTTCCCCTCTTCGTCCACGACGATCTGCAGGTAGACCCGACCGGTCACGTTGGCCTGGCGGGCCAGTTTGGGGTAGGTCGGGGTGACCATCTTGATCAGTTGGGGCGCTTCTTCCCACACCATGAAGATCGGAGACTCCTCCCGGATCCCGGTCCGGGAGCCCGGCGGGGGGGGAGGCGGCGGGGGGGGGGCATCCAAGTCC
>CAYUVJ010000004.1:0-5640 GCA_964447955.1 uncultured Gemmatimonadota bacterium | reverse complement strand
CCCCCCCCCCCCCCCCCCCCCCCCCCCCCCCCCATCCAACTCCAGGTCGGTGTCCATGATGGTCACGTCGTCCGGGATGTCCTCGGATTCGGTGGCGATCGGGATCTGGGGGCGCTGGGGCGCCGGCGGCTGACGCAGCTGCACGGTCTCGGGGATCTCCTCGACCTCGATGGCCGCGAAGCTGCGGTCGGGCTCGTAGGCCCGCAGATCGAACCGCTGGTTGGTCAGGAAGACCATGACCACGAGTCCCATGCTCACGGTCAGCGCCTGGTCGAAACGACGCGGTGCCTCCCGTTTGATGTCGTAACGTGGGTTCCGCCATTCGGACGCCATCTTGATTCACTCCTCTGCCTGTCCAGTCCGCCGGTTCCCGGGAGGGCACCCGTCACCGGATCCTCTCACCGCGCTCCCGTCCTCACTAGTTGTATACGAGTGAGAGGCCGACTTGGTTGCCGGCTGACGGCAGAATAACCCCGCACAGTGCGGGGAAAAGACGCCGGGTGGGGAGGGAAGGATGATCCGGAAAGGGTGTGCGCGGAGGTGTCCCCGGGTCAGGGACGGACATCGGAGAAAGAGAAGTAAACGGTCTGTCCCAGGCGGGCCCGAATAGCCCGCCCGCGCATCCGGGCCGGCCGGTAGCGCCACTTCATCACCGCCTGACGGGCCGCTTCCTCGAAGATCCCGGTCGGTACGGCGGTGATCACATCGGCGGCGACCACGAAACCCTTCTCATCCACCACCACGCTCAGATCCACCCGGCCCTCGACGCCGGCCTTGCGGGCGGACTCGGGGTACTCCGGGGTGACCATGCGTACCAGCTGGGGCGCTTCATCCCAGATCAGGGAGGCCTGCCCATCGGAACCCGGGGCCGGTCTGGCCGGGATCCGCGAGGCGGAAGGCCGGGGAGCGACCAGGAGGTCGAGGTCGGTCACCGTATCCAGGATGGTGACGTCCTCGGGGACGTCCTCGGACATGGTGGCGACAGGGATCTGCGGGCGGACCGGAGCGGCCGGCATGCGCAGCTGCTGGGTCTCTGGGATCTCCTGGACCTGGATGACCTCGATCCCGCTGGAAGGCTCGGGCAGGCGGACCTCGAAACGACGACTGGTCAACAGCACCAGGGTGACCAGCCCCAGGCTGAGCGCCAGGGACTGGTCCAGGACGGTGCGCGAACGCACCCTCAGATCGTAACGTGGGTTCCGCCAGTGACTCGCCATGATCCTCGTTCCTCGTCAACTTCCCTTTCCATAAGTTCGACGTACACCGGACCGGTTGTGTTCAGACAATTAGCGTGCCCGGTGAATGGATCCGGTGACCTGAGAACCTTGCTTCAGAAGGGCAGGTTCTCCACGTCCACGTTCCCGCCCGAGAGGATGATCCCCACCCGCTGACCCGCCAGCGGGACCTGGCCGGACAGGGCGGCGGCCACCGGTACGGCGGAAGACGACTCGATGATGATCTTCATGCGCTCCCAGACGGTGCGCATCGCTTCCACGATCTCCTCCTCGCTCACCGTCACCACGTCGTGCACATGCTCCCGGATGATGCCGAAAGTCTTCTCACTGAGCCGGGTCCGCAGCCCGTCGGCGATCGTCTGCGGGTCATCCATGGGCTGGAGGCTGCCGGAACGGAAGGAGCGCCAGGCGTCGTCGGCTCCGGCCGGTTCGCAGGCCACCACCTTCGTGCCCGTTTCCAGGTAGTGCATGGCCAGGGAACTCCCCGAGACCAGCCCGCCGCCGCCGACCGGGGCGAGCAGCCAGTCGAGCGGACCGACCTCTTCGTGCAGCTCGACCGCCGCCGTGGCCTGGGCGCCGATGATGCAGTAGTCGTCGAAGGGATGGACCAGGACCGCGCCGGTCTCAGCCAGGATACGCTCGGCGGTGGCCTCGCGGTCGGCCAGTGTCGGCTCGCACTCGGTGATCCGGCCTCCGTAAGCCGCTACCGCCCGCTTCTTGATGGCCGGGGCGTTGCGCGGCATGACGATGTGCGCGGGTACCCCCCGGATCGAGGCGGCCCAGGCCAGGGCGGCCGCGTGGTTGCCCGAGGAGTGGGTCACCACCCCCCGGCGAGCCTGCTCATTGTCCAGACACCACACCGCGTTGGTCGCCCCACGGGCCTTGAAGGCCCCGACCTTCTGCAGGTTCTCGCACTTGAAGAAGAGCGTCGCCCCGCTCCGCTCGTCCAGCGCCCGGGAAGTGAGGACCGGGGTGCGGTGGATGTAAGGCCGGATGCGCTCGTGGGCCTTGCGGATATCGGCCAGGGTGGGGACGGACATGGGATCGGCCTCTCACAAAATGGGGTGGCGGCATGATCACCGGCAGGGATCCATCCGGTCGGGCACAGGTTGTCGCGCCGGTCCGATGGTGACAAGGGGAAACCTGTGGGGCGACCCGGCCACCGGTGAGGTCCGGCGGGTCATCGAGGCGGAGGCCCTGGCGCTGAGAAGCGGGGGAGATTCCTGGAGGATGCGCTCGAGGGTTCTCCCACAGTAGAATACCGGCACATTGAAAACCGGTGCCCGCCGAACGTATCCCGGATAGCAATCCGACCCCGGCGTCCCCAGAAGGACCGCCGGGCTCCAGGCAAGGAAGGATCGCATGGACTACATGCTCTACGTCTGGCTCGTACTCGCCGCGGCCCTGCTGGTCGGCGAGATGCTCACGGCCGGGTTCTTCCTGATCGTCTTCGGGATCGGAGCGATCGGGGCCGCCCTGGTGGCCGGTTTCGGAGGCGGTCAGCTCTGGCAGTGGCTGGCCTTCGTGGTCGTTTCGGTGATCACCTTCGCCGGTTCCCGCCGCTTCGCCGAGCGGGTCCATAAGGGCCCCTCCGATTTCGGGGTGGGGGCGGAGCGCTTCGAAGGCATGCAGGTATGGGTGCTCCAGACCGTCGACAACGCCGCCGCCACCGGTATGGTGAAGGTCGAAGGGGGCGAGTGGCGGGCCGACGCCGTCGACGACCAGGTCATCGAGGCCGGCACCATCGTGGAGATCATGCGGGTGGAAGGAGCCCATCTGCTCGTCCGGCCCGCCGCGGCCGGTGAAGGACCGTCCGTCCCGGAAGCGGATGGAACGCCCCAGAACTGATCCCAGCAGCAGCGTGCCCGGCCGGACCGGGCCGTGGAACCCAGCCAGGAGAACGACATGTCACCGGTAGTCCCCGTCATTTTCGTAGCGTTCGTACTCTTCGTCTTCGTCGCGAAGGCCCTGAAGATCGTGCTGCCCTACCAGAAGGGTGTGGTGGAACGGCTGGGCAAGTACCAGCGGACCCTCGGCAGCGGACTGGCCATCATCATCCCCTTCATCGAGAAACTGCGGAAGGTGGACATGCGGGAGCAGGTGGTGGACGTTCCCCCGCAGGAGGTGATCACCGAGGACAACGTGGCGGTCACCATGGACGCCATCGTCTTCAACGAGGCCACCGACCCGGTCAAACTCCTCTACAACGTGGCCGACTTCTACTCTGCGGCCACCAAGCTGGCCCAGACCAACCTGCGTAACATCGTGGGTGAGATGGACCTGGATGAGTCGCTGACCTCGCGGGAGCTCATCAACACGCGCCTGCGCAACATCCTGGATGAGGCCACCGACCGCTGGGGGGTCCGGGTCGTGCGGGTCGAGATCCAGCGGATCGAACCGCCGCGGGACGTGATGGACGCCATGCACCGGCAGATGAAGGCCGAGCGGGACCGGCGCGCCATCGTGCTCGAGGCCGATGGGACCCGGGAGGCCGCCATCCTGGAGGCCACCGGCGAGAAGCAGGCGGCCATCCTTACGGCCGAAGGGAAGGCCGAGGCGATCCGCAAGGTGGCCGATGCCGACCGGTTCAAGCTGACCACGGTGGCCGAGGGGGAGGCCGAGGCCGTCCTCAAGGTCTACAAGGCCATCCACGAGGGGGACCCCACCCAGGACCTGATCACCATCAAGTACCTGGAGGCGCTCACCAATATGGCCAACGGCCAGGCGACCAAGATCTTCCTGCCGGTCGAGGCCTCCGCCCTGCTGGGCGGTCTGGGCGGCATCGCCGAGATGCTCCAGAAGGGCCCGGACGGCGGCCAGGGGAAGTCGAAGCCGGCCCCCGTCCCGGAGCCGGCCCCGATGAAGAAGGAGATGCGGCCGAAGGAGCAGTGAGCCCATCCATCCGGATGTGGTTGCGGAAAGGGCCCGGCCGTCTGGCCGGGCCCTTTCATTTCTCCTGCTGTCGATCGTCCCCCGGGGACCGGAGGCGACCTGTCGATCGGATCACTCCGGCGGCAGGAGTCTCGTCGGCAGGGGGGTGGGGCTGCGCAGTTTGGCGATCGGCAGGATCCGCTGCGGTTCGGCCGCTGCCTGCTCGGGACGCCCGGGGCGTTCGGCTGCGGGATCGAAGCCGGCGCCGGGCCGGGCCCGGCGGGGCGCGGCCAGCGGCAGCCAGGCGTCCATGCGGTTCCACCGGTAGACGTTGTCGTTGGTCTCGGGCTCCAGCAGGTTGACGGCGACCCGGCCCATCACCTGACCGGTCGGGACCACGAAAGTGCCGATCGGGAAGCGTTCGGTCCGGGTCACGATCTCGCCCACCTCGATCACCACCGCGGCGTCATGGTCGTACTCCCGGACGTGCTCGATCGAGCCCAGGGTGTAGTACTCGACCTCCAGCTCGACTTCCTCCTGCAGGGTCTCCACCGCGATGCCGTGCTGGCGCAGCAGTTCGGCTGCGGCCACCGCCCGACGGGGGAGCAGGTAGGCCCAGGCCCGCGGCCGGGTCAGGGTGGGAACCGGGGTGATCATCAGACTGTCGCTGGTGACGGTCTTCGATTCGGTGCTCCCCCGGCCGCCGACCCTCACCTCCCAGGTGACCGGGTGGTCTAAGGGGCCGTAAGTCTGCTGGATGGCCAGATCCCCGCTCGGGGAATCCCCCAGCTCGACCGTCTTGCGGCGGGCCCGGGCCACCGTGGTCAGTACCCGGTCGGGCTGACGGGCGGCGAAGACCAGGACCGATTCCATGGCCACCTTGCCGCTGCGCACCCCGGCCTCGATCTCCTGTCCCCCGGGGGACTCGAAGAGGATGCCGATCCGGTTCGACATGCCCATGTAGTTTCGGCTGATCCGGGGGTCGGAACCACCTCCGTTCCATTGCCGTTCGTTCCCGCCGCTGTAGTAAAACGCCCGGTAGCCCTCCGCCTCCATGCGGCGGTTGATCAGGGGGAATATCTCCTCGTTGCAGATGGCGGTCAGGGTCTGGTCGGACTCGGCGTTGCTGGCCCCCTGGTAGCAGATGTTGTAGGGCCATGAGCCGCCGTTGTGCCCGTCGACCAGGACATGGGGCTGCCAGCGGTTGACCAGGTTCTCGACATAGGCGGCCAGGGCCTGCTGTTCCAGCTTCATGTAATCCCGGTTCATGTCGATGCCCCAGGAGTTCCCGCGACTGGGCCGGGGGAGATTCTCGAAACCATCCGGGTTGAGCGTGGGGGCGACGATGATGACCAGGTCGTCGAGCAGGGCGTTCATCGCGGTCCCCGGCGTGGCCAGGTCCCGGATGGTCAGCAGCAGGGACTCCCGCAGGGTCCGTTCCCCTCCGTGCACGTTGGCGGCCAGCAGGACGACGGGCTTGCCGCTGATCATGGCCTCCCAGGGGAGCCGGACGCTGGGCCGGCTGAAGACGGCG
>CAYUVJ010000003.1:0-19994 GCA_964447955.1 uncultured Gemmatimonadota bacterium | reverse complement strand
ACCGAGAGGGCGGCTTCGATGTCCATCCCGAAATCGATGAGGTTCATGAGCATCTGCGGGACGGTCTGACCGATGGTGTGTCCGCCGGGAGTCCCCAGGGCGATCACCGGGAGCCCGTCCCGGAGGACGATGACCGGCACGTCGCCGGAGAGCTTGTGCCGCCCTGGGAAGGCGTCCATCGGGTTGCCGGAGGGCTCGAAGGTACAGTAAGCAAGGGAGTTGTTGAGCCATATCCCAGTCCCCTCGGGCATGATCCGGCTCCCGAAGGCGTTGCCCAGCGTCTGGGTGGCCGAGACCACGTTGCCATAGCGGTCGGCGACCACGAAATGGGTGGTGTGTCCCTCCGGGGGGACCGCGGCGTAGGGATAGACGAATTCTTCGGCCCGCTCCGGGTCGATGGCCGCCACCTGCTCGCGCCAGTAAGTCGCTGAGAGGAGCCGTTCGAGCGGAACCGGCATCACCTCGGGATCGCTGGCCCAGCGCAGCCGGTCGGCGAAGGCCTTCTTGGTGATCTCGGCATAGTGGTGCAGATAGGCGGCGCTGTTGTGCTCCAGGGCAGGTCCGTCGACCAGGGACATCATGCCCAGCCGCTCCAGGGCAGGGAAGCTGTTGGCCGGCGGCGAGGCGGTGAGGATCCGGTACCCGCGGTAATCGATACCGATCGGTTCGTACCATTCGGCCTCGTTCTCCCGCAGGTCGGAGAGCCGAAGAAAACCGCCGACGGCCCGCATCGCCCGGTCGACCTCCCCGCCCAGCGATCCGCCGTGGAGGGCTCCCGGCCCCTCCCGGGCGACCAGGCGGAAGGAACGGGCGAGGTCGCGCTGGACCAGCCGCTCGCCGGCCTCCAACGGCCGGCCGCTTGCTCCGTAGAAGGCCCGGGCATGTTCCGGGAAGTCGTCCCAGGCTCCGGCGATGAGGCCGGCGACCCGGGCATCCAGCTCGAATCCCTCTTCGGCCAGTCGGATCGCCGGTTCCAGCACGTCCGCCCAGGCCAGCTCACCGAAACCGCGCCAGAGCGCATCCCAGGCGTTGAGATTGCCCGGGGTGGAGATCGCCCGGGCGTTCACCCGGTTGGCCTTCCAGTCGGGGGTGGGAGGGCGGTAGACGGCCGGATCGACTCCACGGGGGATACGGCCGCTGCTGTTGAGGAAGCGGGCCTGTCCCCGGGCGGCATCCCAGACCATGATCGTTCCGTAGCCCCCCATGCCCGACATGGCCGGTTCGACCACGTTGAGGGCGGCGGCTACTGCCACGGCGGCGTCGAAGGCATTGCCGCCGGCCTGCAGGACCTCCACGCCGGCCCGGGTGGCCAGGGGGTGGGCGCTGGAGACCATGCCTTGGGTGGCGGTCACCGGTGGGGGGAACGTACCGGCGACCCCGGGGCGGTCGGCCCGCCAGGCCGCCAGCAGCAGCAGGAGCAGCAGGGATAGGGCCAGAACGCGCGTTCGGGGACGCAATCGAGACATGTCTGTCGTCCTCCGGCCTCGGGCCGGCTCAGGTCCGGCCGGTCGTGGCGTTCTCCAGTCGGATCAGGTCATCCTCGGTGTCGATATCCACGGCTGCCTCCGGAGCCTCGACCTCGGCGACCTGGTCGCGGTGGGCCAGGATGATCTCCTTGGCTCCCTGATCCCCCTTGAGACTGAGCAGTTCGGAGAAGTAGCGGGTGTCGAAGAGGACCGGGATCCCCAGGGTGTCCTCGTAGCTGCAGGCGGCGATGGTCTTGTCCGAGGAAAGGTAGGCTCCGACCAGCCGATCGAGGGTCGCGGTGGTCACCAGGGGCTGGTCGGCCGTCATGAAGATAGCGGCGTCCAGGAACTCCACCGAGTCGAGCGCGGTCTTGAGCCCGATCCGGATGGAGGAGGCGATCCCGGAGTCCCAGCGCGGATTGCTGGTATAGACCACGTGGTATTCCGACAGATTCCAGAAGAGCTGTTTGGCATTGGCTCCCACGACCACGAAGACCGGACGGTGATCGGTCCCGGTGGCCGCCCGGGCGGCATGCCCGATCAGCGGTTCGCCGCGGAAGGGAAAGAGCTGCTTCGGCTTGCCGAAGCGGGTGGCGTCGCCGGCCGCCAGAATGATGATGGCGATGCGCTTTCTCTTGCCGTCGGTCGGGTGGATCTCGTTCATGTCGGTTCGGTCCTTCCTCACGCTGGACGTTCTGCGGCCCGGCATTGTAGCACCCTCTCCAGGGCATCCCACAAGTCGGCAAGGTCCTTTCTCAGAAGCACTCGGGTGCGTCCGCGGGTTCGAAGCCGGCCGTCTCCAGGAGACGCCCGGCCTCTTCGACCACCTCGTCGGTCACCGCGACATAGAGTACGTCCCCCCGCCGGGGTTCCCAGGAGGCGTCCCAGGGCAGCACCTTCTCGCCCCGTCGCAGGGCCATGGGGAGCAGCCGGTGCTGGAGCTGTTCGAGGACGTTCTGCGCCTGTTCCCGGTCCTTCCCGTTCCATGCCCAGCCCTGCAGACCGGCCGACCCGCGGTCGAAACGGGCTTCCCAGGTCTCCAGGTCCTCGGGAGCGCCGAAGAGGACCGAGACGCCGCTCTCGTCCGCCTTCTCCGGGGTGATATGGGAATCCCCCTCGCGCAAGGCGACCCAGGCCCGGGGGACCTTGTACTCCAGCCGGGCGGTCTCCGCGAAGAGCAGATTCATCTCCTCGTTACGGGTAGCCCCGATACAACCGGCCCGGACGTCCAGTTCGGCCAACTGCAGCGGCCGCTCCTGCAGGGCGTTGCCGAAGATGACCCGGAAACCCGCTTCCTCGGCTTCATGGGAAGCATGGGGATTGGAGTCCATGAAGACCACTTCACTCCCGGTACAGCGGAGCGCCCGGCCCAGGGCCAGGCCCAATCCGTTGGCCCCCAGGATGACGAAGCCCCGCCCCTCGGCCCGCCGCAGGCCGAGCAGGGAGGCCACCAGCCCCCCGGTGAACCCCTGGACGAGCACGGTGATGGCGATGAGCAGGAAGACCAGGGCCCGCATCTCCCGCCCCCCGGGGATCCCCGCCAGGGTCAGCTCGTCGGCGAACAGGGAGGCCACCGCGGCGGCCACGATCCCGCGGGGGGCCAGCCAGGCCAGGAAGGTGCGTTCGCGCCCGTCGAGCTGGGAGCCCCGGGTGGAGACCAGCACGTTCAGAGGCCGGACCACGAACATCAGGGCGGCTACGGTGAGCAGGCCTCCCGTCCCCAGCGCCCGGACCTCCTCGATCCGAACGTCGGCCGCCAGGAGCACGAAGAGCATGCCGATCAACATGACGGTCATCTGCTCCTTGAACTCCTTGAGGTCGGGCAGGGCACGGGTGGGCAGGTTGCCCACCACCAGACCGGCGACGGTGACCGCCGCGATGCCGCTCTCGGGGAAGAGGGCGTGGCTGGACTGGTAGAGGGCGAGGACCAGCGAAAGGGTGAAGACGTTTTCCAATCCCTCGGGGACGACGCGCCGGAAACGCAGCAACGTGGCGATGAGCCAGCCGCCGGCCGCCCCGGCCAGCACCCCGAAGCCGAGCTTCTGGACCAGGCCGATCAGCAGGGTGCGGAAAGTGTCGGCCGGATCGAGCACCACGCTGAGCGTCACCACCGCCAGGGTGGCCCCGATGGCGTCGATGAATACCCCTTCGGCCTCCAGGACGGTCTTGACCGAGGAGCGTACTTTGATCCGTCGCAGCAGGGGCTGGATCACCGTCGGACCGGTCACGATGACCAGCGAGCCGAACAGGACGGACAGCGACCAGTCCCAATCAAGCAGGAACCGGGCGGCGACCGCTCCCCCGACCGCGGTGATGACGGCCCCTTCGGTCAGCAGCCGCCGGATGGGGAGGGACTGCCGCCGCAGCCGGGCCAGCTCCAGGCCCATGCCCCCCTCGAAGAGGATGATCGCCACCGCCATGCCGACCAGGACGCTCAGACTGCCGCCCAGGGTGTCGGGACGGACCACGTCCAGCAGGTCGGGACCGAGCACCGCCCCGGCGGCCAGCAGCAGCACGATCCCGGGGATGCGCAGGTGCCGAGCCAGGGACTGGGTCACCACCCCGGCCGCCAGGGCGAGGGCCACCGTCAGGGCGGCCATGTTCTCGATCCCGTGTTCCATGTCTATTTCGACGCCTGACGTTCCTCGGCGGCTCCGCCTCGATGGTAGGGATGCCCGGCCAGAAGACTGAGAACCCGATAGACCTGCTCGCAGAGCACCAGGCGGGCGAGTTCGTGCGGGAGGGTCAGCCGGGAGAGCGCCAGCACCTGGTCGGCCCGCTCCCGGACGGCGGGGGAGATCCCTTCGGCTCCCCCCAGCACGAAGACCAGTCGCCCGCTCCCGCCCCGGTCACGGATCTCTCCCAGCCAGCGGGCCAGTCCGACGGTATCGAACTCCCGGCCGCGCTCATCGCAGACCACCACCCGGTCGGTATCCTCGATGGCGGCCAACAGGCGCTTGCCCTCCCGGGCGGCCGTAGCGGCGGAACCGCCCCCCTTCACGGTCGGGACTTCCCGCAGTTCCACCGGGGCGAAGCGGCCGCTCCGGCGCAGGTACTCCGCGGTGAGATCTGCATAGGGACCGGCGCGCAGCCGGCCGACGGCCAGGACCAGGGTCTTCATCACCGGGCTCGCATCCTCCTCTTCGATGATGCAATGTATCCTCCGGACCACCACTGCCGCCACCGCCCGCTACCCCACACACTGGACAGTCCCGGAACGGTGCTGCATGATACCTTCTGCATCACTCTGGAAGGAGCCCGGCACCGGATGACCCTGCGTCGTCACACCATCCTCATCACCGTCCTGCTGTTGTCGGCCGCTGCCTGCGGCCGCCGGGCAGAGAGCGATCCGGAACGCCTGTCGGTGGCCGTCAGTATCCCCCCCCAGGCCTGGCTGGTGGAGTGTATCGGCGGGGAACATGTCGAGGTGGTGTCGATCCTGACCCCGGGTGACAGTCCCCACACCTATCAGCCCACCGACGCACAGATCACCCGATTGCTCCAGACCCGCCTCTATCTGCGGATCGGGGTGGCCTTCGAGGAGGGGTCCTGGTTCCAGGCGGTCCGCTCGGCCAGCCGCCCGCACATCGTGGACCAGCGGGCCGGGGTCACCCTGCTGACTATCACCGGACATCGGCATGAAGAGGGTGGGGAGGCCCACGAGCACGGCGGCGAATCCGAGGGGCTCGATCCCCACATCTGGCTCGATCCGGCCCGTTTGAAGATCCAGGCGCGGACCGTAGCCGAGGCGCTCGTCGAGAGTGATCCCGATCCTGACCACCAGGCCGACTACCGGACCAACCTGACCGCCGTACTGGCCGGGCTGGATACTCTGGATACCCGGATCCGGGCCCTGCTGGAACCACTGCGCGGGAGAACGTTCCTGGTCTTCCACCCGGCCTGGGGCTATATCGCCGAGGCCTACGGGCTGGTGCAGGCGGCCATCGAGGTCGAAGGGAGTGAGCCCAGCGACGCCGAACTGACGGCGGTCCAGCGACTGGCCCGGGAAGAGGGGATCGGGACCATCTTCGTCCAGCCCCAGATCACCGGCCGGGCGGCCGCGGCGGTGGCCCGGGCCGCCGGCGCCCGGGTGGAGACCCTCGACCCCCTGGCCCGGGACGTGCCGGAGAACCTGCTGCGGGCCGCCCGGGCCATCGCGGGAGCCGGCCGATGAGCGAACGGGCACCGGTTATCGAGCTGCGGGACGTGACCTTCCGCTATCCCGGCGGCGAGGACCTCCCGCCGGTGGTGGAGGACGTCACCCTGCAGGTCACTTTCGACGACTACCTCGGACTGATCGGCCCCAACGGCGGCGGCAAGACCACC
The DNA here is from genome assembly GCA_964447955.1 of uncultured Gemmatimonadota bacterium. Classification (GTDB taxonomy): domain Bacteria; phylum Blakebacterota; class Blakebacteria; order Blakebacterales; family CAYUVJ01; genus CAYUVJ01. The sequence continues at coordinate 14,202 of CAYUVJ010000003.1, read as the reverse complement.
TTGTTGAAACTGATGCTCGGTCTGCACCGCCCCCAGCGCGGGACCGTCCGCGTGCTGGGCCAGCCGCCCGCCCGGGTGCGTTCCCGGATCGGCTACGTTCCTCAGCACGCCAAGATCGACACCAGCGTCCCGGCCACGGTCCTCGACGTGGTGCTCATGGGCCGCCTGAGCGGTTCGACCTGGGGGATGCGGTTCCGGGACCAGGACCTGGCCATGGCCCGTACGGCCCTCGACCAGGCCGGGGTGCTGGACCTGGCCGGGAGGCCGCTGGGCTCGCTTTCGGGGGGACAACGCCAGCGGGTACTCATCGCCCGGGCTCTGGCCTCCGAGGCCGAGGTCCTCCTGCTCGACGAGCCGATGGCGGGCGTGGACGCCCCGATGGAGCAGAGCCTCCATGAACTGCTGGAGCGGCTGAATGAGCGGTTTCCCATCGTCATCGTCAGCCACGACGTCGCTTTCGTCTCCTCGGAACTCAAGCACATCGCCTGCATCAACCGGCACCTGGTCTGCCATGGGGCCTCGGAAATCACCGCTGAGATGATCGCCGCCGCCTACGGCGAGCACGACCACCTCAAGATCGTCCAGCACCAGGAGGAGTGCCCGACCCGGGACGAGCACGAGGACCATCCATGATCGCTTTCTTCCAGGATATGGCGGTCAACCCGCTGTTGCTGACCGGATTGCTGGCCGGCGTGCTGGCGGCCATAGCCTGCGGCCTGATCGGCCCCTTCGTCATCACCCGGCGGATCACTTTCCTGGCCGGGGCGGTCGCCCACATGGCGGTGGGTGGCATCGGGGCGGCCATCTACCTGCGCTACCACCTCCCGGGGCTCTTCGGCTGGCTCGATCCCTTCTACGGGGCGGTAGCCGCGGCGGTGGCCGGCGCCCTCTCGGTCGGCATCGCCCATCATCGGGCGTACGACCGCATCGACACCCTCATCGGAGCGATGTGGGCGATCGGTATGGCGGTGGGCATCCTGCTGGTCAAGTACACCCCCGGCTACCAGGTCGAGCTGATGAGCTATCTGTTCGGCAACATCGCGGTGGTCGAGTGGGTGGACGTGCTGCGCCTGCTCGTCATCGACCTGGTCGTGCTGGGAGTGGGGGCGGTCTGGTACAAGCGGCTGGTGGCGGTCAGTCTGGACGAGGAGTATGCCGACCTGCAGGGGGTCAACCCCCTGAAGGCCAACTTGCTGCTGCTGGTACTGGTGGCATTGACGGTGGTCAGCCTGATGCAGGTGGTGGGCCTGATCCTGGTGCTCGCCTTGCTCACCCTGCCGGCCGCCACCGCCGGGCACTATGCCCGCCGGCTGGGGACCATGATGCTCCTGGCCACCCTGATCGCCCTGCTGGTCGCCACCCTGCCGCGCATGGCGGTCTACGGAACGGGGATATCCCCGGAATCGGCCATCGTGCTGGCGGCCGGACTGGTCTACCTGCTCTCGGTCTCCTGGCAGGAACTGCGGCGGGTCCTGAGACGTTGACCGCCCGCCCGGTTTCGGCTATACAGATTCGGGGTGACAGACCACCCGGGGAAAGGCAGTATTAATAGACTGTTCAGTCCGAAACGCGTCGGGACGTCCGAACGGGTTTGAACCCGCGCGTGATGATCGCATCGAATCGGGGAGTTCAAGCATGTCGATAACCGCCCGGCAGTACCGTCTCCTTCCTCTTCTGGCGATCCTGCTCCTCACGGCCGCGGGCTGCGCCGGGTCCCAGATCACCGAGATGCAGACCCAGATCGAGGACCGTTCCGCCGAGGTCAACGCCCTGCAGAGCCGGGTCAGCCAACTGGAAGGCCAGCTGAGCGAGTCCCAGGCCGCCCTGCAGCGGGCCCAGGCCGAGCGGGACCGCGTCGCCGCCGACCTCACCGGTCTGCGCGGCCAGATCGCGACGCTCACGGCCGACAAGATGCGGCTGACCGAGGAACTGGCGGCCGAGAAGGAAGTCAGTGCCGCCGCCCAGGCCCAGGTCACCGACCTGGAGGGGCAGATCCGCACCCTGCGCAACCGCGTCGCCCAGCGTCAGAACCGGATCGAGGAGCTGGAGGCCCAGATCGCGGAACTGCAGCAGAACATCTCGTCGCTCAATGATACCATCGCCGGATTGCGTGGACAGGTCACCACCCTGACCGGTGAGCGCGACGCGCTGCAGACCCAGTTGGACGACACCATCGCCTCGAAGAACGGCATCATCAACCTGCTCATCATCCTGCTGGTGGTGGCGGTGGTGGCGGCCAGAGTGGTCGGCTTCCTGGGATTCCGGAAGAAAGCCGCCTGAGGCACACCAGACATCATGCAGTCAAGGTGACGGCGGCCGGCAGGCCGCCGTCGCTGTATTATGCCCCGAGGAGTCACCGATGAGAGAATCGACGCCCGGTCCGGGCTCTCCCGCGCCCCCCTTCACTTCCGCAGAACTGACCGCCCGGGCGGAAAACCTGCAGCGGGCGATATCCGACCGGGGCCTCGATGGAGCCCTGCTGCTCCAGCGGGCTGATCTCATCTATTACACCGGGAGCGTCTTCCAGGGGGCGCTGCTGCTGCCGGTCACAGGTGAGACCCGTCTGTTCGTCTGGCGCGGCCAGGGCCGGGTCGGTCTGGAATGCCCCTGGCCTCTCACCCCGGTGAAGGGACTGGGACACCTGGCCGGGGTGCTGCGGGAGTCGGCACCTCCCGGATGGCGCCGCATCGGGTTCGAGGAGGACACGGTCCCGGTCGGCTGGTGGCGCCTGCTGGGTCCGGGGATCTGGCCCCAGGCCGAGACGGTTGACATCGGTCCCCTCATCCGGAGTCAGCGCAGTGTGAAATCGGCGGCTGAACTGGATCGGGTTCGTCGCAGTGGAAAGGCCCTGACCGCCGGGTTCGAGGCTCTCCCCGACCTGATCCGGGCCGGGCTCCCGGAATACGAGATCCAGGCCCGGATGGACGTGGTCATGCGGCAGGCCGGCGACCAGGCCGGGGGACGGATCCGCGGATTCAACGCGGAAGCCCGGGGAGTGGTCGCCTGCGGCGCCTCGGCCGCGGCCGATATCGCCTTCGACGGACCCATCGCCCAGCCCGGGCGCAACCCGCTGGCCCCGATGGGTTCCGGTTCCGCCCCGATCGTGCCAGGTCGCCCGATCATCGTGGATCATACCGCCGGGGTGGACGGCTACATGACCGACATGACCCGCACCTTCCACCTCGGCCGGCTGGAGGAGCGCTTCATCGAGGCCCACGCCCTCTGTGTCGGGATCCTGGAGGAGACCCTGCGGGAGATGGTGCCCGGTGCGGTTCCCAGTGATCTCTACGACCGGGCCGTGGCCCGGGCCGAGGCGGCCGGCTTCGGAGTGGTCTTCATGAACCGGGGACCCAATCGGGTCCGTTTCCTGGGGCACGGGGTCGGCCTGGAGATGGACGAGTGGCCGGTCCTGGCCCGGCCCTTCACCGATCCCCTCCAGGAGGGGCAGGTCCTGGCCGTCGAGCCGAAGTGCATCTTCGACGACGGCGGGGTCGGGGTGGAGGAGACGGTGATCGTCCGTCCCGGCGGGGCCGAGGTGGTGACTCCGATGGAGCGGGGGCTCATCCGGCTGGACTGACTCCCGGTCAATAGAACAGCTTCACCCCCAGGGCGGTCAGGAAGCCGGCCAGGGTGGAGAGGCCGACCAGCGGTCCGCCCCCCTGCTCGAAGGCCTCCGGGAGCATCGTCTCGGCGATCATCGTCAGCATCGCCCCACCGGCCAGCCCTTCGATGGCGTAGACGAGGTGCAGCAGCCAGCCCTCGGGGTGGGGCGGGAAGAAGATCGCACCGATCAGGGCACCCACGGCGGTCATCACGCAGAGCGACATCCACATCCCCAGGACCCGCCGTGAACTCATACCGCCGGCCTTCATGGTGGCCGAACTGGAGAGGGCCTCCGGCAGGTTGGCCAGGAAGACCCCGGCGATGAAGGCCAGGCTCATCATCCTCCCCTCGGCACTGGCGGTGACCACCATCAATCCGATGACCAGCGACTCGGGGATGCCGTCCAGGGCGATCCCGAGCCAGATGGTCATGGCCGCCCCCCCGCCGTGGCCTTCCTGGTGGGGCAGCATCTCCTCCTCACTCGGCAGGATGGGCAGACGGGCGAGCCCTCCCAGGGCTTGAGCCGCCCATGCCCTGGCCGCATCGGGATCGACCTCTTTGCTGGCCAGGTCCTGCAGCCGCTCCCGAGCCAGGGTCTCGACGACCGCTCGCAGGCGGGACGAGACACGCAGGAGCCGCTGAAAGTCCTCTTTCAGGATCTCCAGCAGCCGGACATCGGAGGTGGTGACCACCGAGGCGGTGCGCAGGGAGTCGGAGACCAGCGCGATCTCCCCGAAGACCTCCCCCGGGCCCAGGGTGGCCACCGTCGTCTCCTCACCGGCCGGTCCGCGACGTCGGACCTCCACCTGCCCGGAGATGATCGAGGCGAGCCGGTCACCCGCATCACCCTCCTGATAGACCGTGGTTCCGGGTGGCAGGGTGACGGCATGCATCTTGGGGATAAGGCGGGCGATCTCCTCGGGCGGCAGGGACTGGAAAAGCGGGACCCGGCTCAGGTCTTTGAGCATAAGCTCGGCGCTCTTGCGACGATCCCGGGTGACCTCGCGCCGCAGCAGGGCCCGCTTGCGCCGGAATCCTCCCTTGCTGTTCAGCAGGCTGTTCAGCCCCCGGAAGAGGAGTCCTCCGACCACCGCCGCCAGCATCGTCGAGATGACGATGCTGTGCCGCTCGATGTGTCCGTGCCCGTCGCTGGCCACATGCAGGGCGTGACCGAAGAGTTCGATGCTCAGGGCGAAGAGCAGGGCGCCACCGCCGAAGGCCATCAGGGCGGAGATGAGCTTATGAGAAGGGCGGGTGGTGAGTCCGAGCACGGCTCCCATCGGCAGGGAGACGGCACTCACGGCTCCCCAGAAGAATCCGATCCAGGCCAGCGGCCAGTCCATATGGGGCCTCCGGTGAGGGTTGGACAACCGACGGGACCATCATACGAGGGACCGGCGACAGCGCTTCCGGGGGGAGGGGACCAGAGGCAACCGGTGTCTGTTCTCGACCGTACCATCATCTACAGGAGTCCACCCCACACCCCCACGGAGGAAGCGCATGAGACGTCTCTTACCCCTGGCCGGCCTGCTGGTGCTGGCCCTCCCTCTGGCCGCCCTCGCCCAAGAGGACGAGGTGCCCTCCCGCGCCGGCCCCGGGCTCAGCCTGACGGCCGGCGGCTGGGGCCTCGCCTTCGGGAACGTACCGCGGGTCAACGGGATCCGCATCAACCTCAGGGACCGCTACCTGGAACAGATCAACGGTGTGAACATCACCCTCTGGCATCCTGGCGATTCGCCCGAGAACGGCCCGGGGGGCACGGTCAACGGCCTCTCGCTCGGGCTCTTCGCCCCGGCGGCCGACCGGCTCAACGGCATCAACATCGGCGGGGCCGCCGTCCTGGCCCAGGAACGACTGTGGGGGGTCAACCTGGGCGGTCTGGCGACGGTCTCGATGGGGGAGATGACCGGACTGAACTACGGCACGCTGGCCGTCGTGGGGGAGGGCGGCGTGCGCGGGATATCGGTAGGCGGTCTGGCCACGGTCAGCCTGGGGGCCATGTCCGGCGCCTACTTCAGCGGTCTGGCGGTGGTGGCCGAGGACGACCTGACGGGCATCGGCGTGGGGGCGCTGGCCGCGGTCGTCTCCCAGGGCACCATCCGGGGCGCCCACTTCGGAGGTCTGGCCGGGGTGGCCGAGGGGGATATCTGGGGCTTCCAGGCGAGCGGGCTGGCGACGGTCACCATGGGTCGTCTCTCCGGGATCAGCCTGAGCGGCCTGGCCGTGGTGGCCGAGGAATCGATCACCGGCCTCTCGGTGGGCGGCCTCGCGGTGGTCTCACAGGGACCGATCCGCTGGTTCCAGGTGGGCGGTCTGGCCGTGGTCTCCGAGGAGTCGATCTCCGGGATCACCCTGGCGGGGTACCGCATCCACGCCGAGGAGCTGAAGGGCGCGGCCCTGGCCCTGATCCACAACACCCCGAGCGACCTGACCGGACTGGGGATCGGGGGCTACAACTACGTGCGCGGCACCCAGCGGGGTATCACCATCGGCCTGCTCAACCGGGCCCACACCCTCAAGGGGATTCAGATCGGACTGTTCAACTTCGCCGAGAACAACCCGGCCCCCTTCCGGATCCTGCCGTTCCTCAACCTCAACCTCAAGGGCTGAGCACCGGGGCAGACCCACAACACAGGCTCCTGGCGCGGGCTCCGGGGAATCCCCGGGGCCCGTGCTGTCTCCTCCCGGGGACCGTTATCAGCCATTCCGCCCCCTGTGGCCGCCCGCCCTGGGCCCTCGCCGGACCGCCAATATCTGCGTGCATGACCGATCGATCCGTGCTATCCTTATTGGACATCTGTCAACGAATCCTCGGGGCCCTGTCTGTCATCAGGTATGGTCCGCATCCGTACGAGGAGGAACCGATGAGCGGTTCGCGTCTCAACCGCCGCGACTTCGTCAAAGTGGGTGCCGCCGGCACGGCCGGTATGCTGATCCCCGGTCAGGCGGGTTCCGAGCCCATCCCCCCGGCCCCGCCGATGACCACCCGGCCGCTCGGGCGGACCGGCCACCAGGTCAAGCTCTTCAGTCTGGGCGGCCAGGCCACCCTGGAACAGCCCGGGACCGAGGAACTGTCGGTGGCCATCATCAACCGGGCGATCGACCTGGGGGTCAACTACCTGGATACGGCGGCCGCCTACGGCCGGGGGATCAGCCAGACCTACCTCGGCCAGGTCATGAAGGACCGGCGGGACGAGGTCTTCCTGGCCACCAAGACCCACGACCGGACCCGGGACGGTTCGCTCCGGCTGCTGGAACAGAGCCTGGAGCTCCTGCAGACCGACCACCTCGACCTCTGGCAGCTCCACAACATCATGCGGACCGAGCAGCTCGACCAGATCTTCGGACCGGGAGGGGCCATCGAGGCGCTGACCCAGGCCCGGGACGAGGGGACGGTACGGTTCCTGGGCATCACCGGGCACTACGACCCGGACGTGCTGCTGGACGGCATCAACCGTTTCCCTTTCGATACCATCCTGATGGCCCTCAACCCGGCCGACCCGCACCTGCTTCCCTTCCGGGACAAGCTGCTGCCGGCGGCCGTGGCCAAACAGATGGGGATCATCGGCATGAAGATCCCGGCCCGGGGGCGCATCTTCCGCGGCGACGGGATACGCTCTATGAGCGATGCCCTGCGCTGGACGCTGACCCAGCCGGTCTCGACGGTCATCATCGGCTGCGACGACCTCACCCAGCTCGAGATGAACGTCGAGATCGCCGCCCGTTTCGAGCCGATGGAAGCCGAGGAGATGGCCCGGGTGGAAGAGATGACCGCCCATTACGTGGCCGATGCCGCCTTCTTCAAACGGGGGGGCGGGGGCTTCGGGGGACGGGCCCTCGACGACCAGCAAACCGGCTGATCCATCCCGGAACGACCACTGGAGGGCGCTGGAGCCGTCCGGGAGCGGTTACAGGGGATATGGACCGGGAAGTCTGTGGAGCCCGAATTTCCTCTTGCAACTCCTAAGGGACCCACTAGACTTTCGTACGTGTGCACGACGCAGCAGCAGTTCCCGACGTAGCATGAGAACAGGCACCGGGTCGCCGTCTTGCCCCCGGTGCCTTTTTCGTACCATGCCGAGGACCCGTTGACGCGCTCGTGACGGATGACGCCTTGATTGGAGTCTTCGGGCTCCGCAGCAAAAGGATGCATGCGGTATGGCGCAGGGAACCGTGAAGTGGTTCAACGATCAGAAGGGCTTCGGGTTCATCACGCCTGATGGCGAGAGCAAGGACTGTTTCGTCCACTACACCGCCATCGAGGGCGAGGGCTTCAAGTCCCTGAGCGAAGGAGAGCGCGTCGAGTTCGAGGTCGTCCAGGGGGACAAGGGCCCGGCCGCATCGAACGTCCATAAGATCTGAGCCGGGTACCACATCCCGGGACTCGAAAGGCCCTCCGGATCTCGGTCCGGAGGGCCTTTAACATCCGGGTCGGGCGCCGAGTACTCCACCAGCTTGGTCCCGCTGGCCAGTACCAGCCGGCTGCCTACGGTCACCCACGCGATCCCCCCCTCGTTCGGATAACCGGGGATGTCCACCTCGCACACCAGTTCCAGCGTGTCGCTGTCGTAGACCCGCAGTTTCCCGACATAGAAGGAGGCTGCCCGCCGAGTGTTGACACCCCCGCCGGAGCGGGGGAGACTGGATAGCCCACACCACCCACGGAGGGTCCCGAAATGAGCCCGAGGATCGCCGGTCCGATTGATGAGCCCGAACGTTGGAGCCGTCGCCGCTTCGTCCACCTGCTGGCCGGGAGCGCCGCGCTGTCTCTCCCTGCACTGGACCGGGCCACGGCCGCAGTCTACCGGAGCCTGGACGAACTGAACGCCTCCTACCGGGATGTCCAGTCCCCGGACGGGGTCTACTGGGAGGCCCTGCGCAAGCACTTTCTCTTCCAGGACGGGATCATCATGATGAACAACGGCACGGTGGGACCGATGCCGGAACCCGTCTTCAACACGCTGGTCCGCTTCTTCAAGATCCAGGCCACCAACCCCTTCGAGGTCTACAACCATTTCGGCTACTACGAGGACGAGGTGCGCCGCCGGCTGGCCGCCTTCGTGGGGGCCGATCCCGACGAGATCGTCCTGACCCGCAACACCACCGAGGGGATGAACTTCATCGCCAACGGGCTCGACCTGGAGCCCGGGGACCAGGTCCTGCAGTCCACCCAGGAGCATCCGGGCGGCATCCACCCCTGGCGGCTCAAGGCGGCCCGTTATGGGATCGAGGTGGTGGAGGCGCCGCTGGGCGTGCCCCCCCGAAGCGTGGACGAGATCATTGACGCCTTCTCGCAGGCCATCACGCCCCGCACCAAGGTCATCAGTCTGAGCCAGACGGTCTTCATCACCGGGCTCATCGCCCCCATCAAGGAGATTGCCGACCTGGCCCGGCCGCGGGGGATCAAGGTGCTCATCGACTCCGCCCACGGACTGGGGATGCTGAACCTGAACCTGCACGCCTACGGGATCGACTACTTCACCTCCAGTCCCTACAAGTGGCTGGGTGCTCCCTGCGGGGTAGGCCTGCTCTACCTGATGCGGGACTCCCAGGAAGGGATCTGGCCGACCATCGCCTCCTCGGGGTGGGACCGGCCCTCCGGCGCCGGCCGCTTCGAGACCCTGAGCCAGCGGGCCGTGCCCATCCACATCGCTCTGGGCGAAGCCCTCGATTTCCAGTCCAAGGTCGGCAAGAACCGTATCGAACGGCGGATCCGCGGCCTGGCCACCCGCTTGAAGGATGGATTGCGCGGCCTGCCCCGGGTACATCTGCACACCAGCATGGACCCCTACCTGAGCTGCGGGCTGACCGCCTTCTCCATCGAGGGAGTCGATGCCCAGCAGATCGTCGATTTCGTGCGGGAGAAGTACAACATCGTCATCCGGACCATCGGCAGCGAGTCGGCCGGCACCCGGGGGGTACGTGTCTCCACCCACTACTGGATCAGCGACCGGGAAGTCGACCTGCTCCTGGAAGGTGTGAACGAACTCTCACGGAGGGCCTGACATGCACGACCGGGACATCCTCCGCTCCGCAGCGTTCCGGGTGGTGCGGCCGGCCGCGGTGGCGACGGCCGCGGCGGCGGTCGCCGTCCTCCTCCTGGCGCTGGGGCCCGCTTCGGCGCGGGCCCAGCTCTTCGTGGATATCGAGGGGGGCGCGGTCTTCAGCGGCTACAACAGCGTGCGCATCCCCGGGGACGGGGGGACGAAGTTCTCGTTCGACAAGGAGCTGGAGACCGACCCGGGGGCCTACTGGCGACTGCGGGTGGGCTACCGGACCGGACGGCACACCTTCTTCGCCTTCGGAGCCCCCCTGACCCTCAAGCCGACCGGCTCGGTCGACCGGGACATCCTCTTCGAGGGGGTGACCTTCCCGGCCGGCACCCCCCTGGACGGGGTCTACACCTTCAACTCCTGGCGGGTGACCTGGCGCTACGCGGTCCGGCCGGAGGGGGACTTCCGGGCCGACCTGGGCTTCACGGCCAAGATCCGGGATGCGGTCATCTCCCTGGACGGGGGGGGACTCTTCGCGGAGAAGACCAACGTGGGGTTCGTGCCGCTCCTCCACTTCCGCCTGCGCTGGCGCGCCTTCGGCTCGACCGACCTGCTGCTCGAGGGGGACGCCCTGGCCGCTCCCCAGGGGCGGGCTGAGGACATCTTCCTGGGCCTGCAGGTGCCGGTGAACTGGGAGTTCTCGCCGCTGCGGGCACTGGGGGTGGACTGTTCCCGGACCCTGCGGTTCGGCTATCGGGTCCTGGAGGGCGGGGCGGACGTGGACGAAGTCTACACCTTCGCCGCCCTCCACTTCTTCGGGGTGGGGCTGACTATCGACTTCGGGGGCTGAACCCCTCCATCTGGTCCCCCATCGGGGTGTGGCGTCGGCCGATCCGCTCCAGGCCGGCCCCCTCCAGCCAGCCCCGCATCTCGTCCTCGGTATAGGTGTCCCCCCGGGCGGTCCCCACCAGCATGTTCAGGGCGAAGAGGGCCCCCCGGGGAGGGTGGGTCCGCGCTTCATCCATGACATGGTCCTGGATGACTACCCGGCCGCCGGGGACCAGGGCACCGGCGCACTTGGCGACCAGGGCGGCGTTCTCCCCCGGACCGTTGCTGTGCACGATGGCCGAGAGGAAGACCAGGTCGTAGCCGTTGGGGAAGGGGTCGACGTGATAGTCGCCGGGGACGGTGTCGATACGGTCGGAGAGGCCGGCCTCGGCGATGTAGCCCTCGGTCAGCGGGACCACGTTGGGCAGGTCGAAGACGGTGGCGGTGAGTCCGGGTTGCTGCCGGGTAAAGGCGATGGAGAAGGCCCCCGACCCCCCGCCCACGTCGAGTACCCGCTTCACCCCCTCGAGACCCATGACGGCGGCCACCCCGGCGGCCGGCCGCTCGGCCCGGAAGTGCATGGCCGCGATGAAGGCCGCGAACCAGTCCTCCTCACGCTCCTCGAGACGCCGTACGACCACCGAGTGCCCGGCCCGGACCGCCTCGCTCAGCGTGCTCCAGGTGTGCCAGAGGTGGGCGGTGTGCCCCAGCCCCCCCAGGAACTCCTCGGCGGCGGGGTCGAGATGCCGGGTGGCCGCCGGGGTGTTCGCGAACCGGCCCCCCTCGGCGTTCAGCAGGTCCAGGGCGACCAGGGCGCAGAGGAGCCGGTCGGTGGCCCGCGGGTCGGTGCCCAGCTCCGCGGCCACCTCCCCGACCATCCGGGGGCCGTCGCGCAGGGCGGCGAAGATCCCCAGCTCGACCCCGGTCAGGATGATGCGGCTGGTCTGGAAGGCGCGGGCGGCCTCGTAGATGCGTTCGGCGTCCCAGTCCATCACCAGACCACCCAACCGACCTCTTTGAGGATCTCCAGGTAGCCGGCCACCGCCTCCAGGGAGGTGTCGCGCCCGGTCTTCGCGGCGATCCGGTCCCGGATGACCGCGATGGAGTTGCGGCCGTCCACCCAGTTCAGGACCTCCCGCTCCTCACCGCGGTCCAGACCCAGCTCCTGCATCCGCTGGCGGTTCGCCTGGTTGTACTGCTGCATGGCCGGGAAGCTCCCAAGGCTGAACTCGGTCCCCCGCACCCCGGGACTCAGGTCGGGCACGATCCGCTCGAGTTCCCGGCGCCGCCGGTCGGCCCGGGGCCGGGACGGTGCCCGGGTCCCCAGCCGATCGGCCCGCAGACCGGCGAAGGCGTCCAGTTGGGAATACAGCCCGGCGCCGTAGGCCTCCCACTGGTCGATCCGCTCGGCCACTGCCGCCTCGGCGGCCGCCGAACCGGTGTAGACTTCGCGGATGGAGGCCAGCGCCCCCGCCTCGCGGGCCAGGGCCAGTTCCAGCAGCAGGCGGGCCTGCCCGTAGGCCGCGGCCAGTCCGGCGGCGTCGGCCTCCTCCAGGTAGCCCAGGGCCCGGGGGAGTTCCCGTTCCCCGATCCGGGCGTAGCCGAAGTCGCTGACCGCGTCCACCAGGCCTGATGCCACCCCGTCGTCCCCGGCCACCGCCGCCCAGGCGCAGGCCGCCCCGATGAAGGCCACCCGCTTCATCTGGGTCGGGTCGGACTTGTCGGGGGTGTCGACATCGGCGTGGTACCACTGGTCGGGCCAGGTGAAGAACTCGATGCCGGGTACGGCCACGCTGGGGTTGTTGAAGCAGAGATGGTCGCTTCCCCCGGTGGCCTCGTGCACGAAGTAGCGGAAGGCGTCGCGCGAGCCGTTCTTCTCCCACATCGGATCGGGGAAATACTGGCCGCCGGGCCGCCCGCGGGGGACGCCCGACAGATAGACGATGTCGTTGGTCCGCCAGACGTAGTTCATCACCGCGTCGGCCAGTCCGTCCAGGTAGCTGGGCAGGTGGTCGGGGCACTCGCTCATGGTGAACCACGAGTTGTTCTTCCGCAGGGCCTCGGAGACCATGTCCATGTTGATATTGATGCTCCACTGCTCCGCGATCCCCGGATGCTGTTTGATGAGCTCGTAGGTCCCCGAGATCTCGTTGGGCCAGATGAAGTGGATGGTCCGGCGGGGGCGGGGGAGGTCCCCCCGCTCGATGAGGGTGTGCAGGGCCCGCAGGATCTCAAGCTGGAGCGCGCAGCTCGCCGCGTTGTCGTTGGCCCCCCGCTTGGTGTAGCCCTCGAAGAGGTGGGCGGTGAAGACCACCCCCGGCAGTTCGGGCTCGGTCCCCGGGAGCCAGGCGTAGACCGTCTCGAAGCGGTCGGGGAAGGTCTCCATGCGGGTCATCCCCCTCATGACCAACTCCCGTCCGGCCTCCACGTCCTCCATCATCTCCGACCACTGCCGCCAGGAGACGGTGAATCCCATCTTCAGATGTTCCCCCGAACCGTAGGAGCCCGAGGAGTAGACCACCTGGTCGGGATCGAAGTAGCGCTCCCGGCTGGAGAAGGAGATGACCGCCTGCACCCCGGCCCCGTCCAGCAGTTCGGCGGTGCGGCCCCGGGCGTGCGACCACATCAGGGCGAAGGCCCCCCGGTAGCCCTCCGGATCGGCGGCCAGCCGGGCGGCCAGGGCCGCCTCGTCCAGGGGCGGCAGGTAGACCAGCCGGCCTTCCCCTTCCGCGGTCTGGGAGCCGGAGGCCACCAGGGCCGCGTCGGCCCCGATGCGGCCGATGACCTTCCGCTGGGGCTCCAGGGTCCAGAGCGCCCCGTCCATGGGATAGGTGAAGGTACGGGTCGAGGGGTGTTCCTCGAGACGGACGGTGGAAATGCCGTAACCCCGGGCCAGGGCGAGCATCGTGTCTGCCTCGTAGAAGTGCTTCTCCCCGGTCAGTTCGGCCCGTTCACGCACCCAGGGCGCCCCGGCCAGCCGGACCTCGTTGTCGAAGGCCATCTGCCCCGAGATCTCGTTGGCCAGCAGGTCGAGGGTGGCCTGGGGCAGGGGGGTCTTCAGCGCCGGGAACGGAGCTTGCTGGGCGGCGGCCGGGTGGGCCGTGAGGGGACCCAGGAGCAGGGCCAGGCTCAGGATAGCCGTCATGACGATGGGGCGGTGGCGTGCACGCATCGGTGTATCCTCACGGCTGAGGTCGAAGGACGTGGGTTCGGGCGACCGGGGGGTCGCAGCCGCCGGGAGTATATACCGGCACGCCCCGGGATGCCTTCCCCGCTGTGGCAGCCGGTCGCCCTTCCTGTTTTGGAACGGGACGGCGAAGCCTGCCGGGGGACCATCGGTAATCGAGGGAGCGGCCCGTGGCCGCCCGCGGTGTTCCGGTCCGCCATGGTTGCCGCTATCCCCGGACGGGGGTTAAATGGTCCCGGGCGGTCCCCCGACCGCGACCGCAGGTGCCTACCGATCGAGGAGACGTCGATGTCCACGACCCGCAGAGACTTCATCATCCGTTCCGCCCTGGCCACCGGCGCCGTGGGCCTGGGCCTGCCCGGCCTGACCGGCTGCGGCGGCAGTCACCGCCGTCTGAACATCCTCATCCTGGGGGGGACCGGGTTCATCGGTCCCTACCAGGTGCGTTACGCCCTGGAGCGGGGGCACACCCTGACCCTGTTCAACCGGGGGCGTACCGCCCCCGACCTCTTCCCTGACTTGGAGACCCTGATCGGGGACCGGGCGGTGGGGGACTACGAATCGCTCAAGGGTCGGGACTGGGACGTGGTC
>CAYUVJ010000002.1:0-20790 GCA_964447955.1 uncultured Gemmatimonadota bacterium | reverse complement strand
CGGGTCGTTTTGTCGACTACCCCCCGGACGTCCTGGCCGCCGCGAAAGCCCGCTGGAACTCCTCCTTCCGGCCGATGTGCCCCAGCGAGACGATGGAATTGGTCACCGTGGTGCCGATGTTGGCCCCCATGATCATCGGGATCGCCCCCTGGAGCGAGATCCCGCCGCCGGCGACCAGACCGATGATGATCGAGGTGGTGGTCGAGGAGGACTGCATCAGGGCGGTGGAGAGGATCCCGATGAAGAGTCCGGTCAGGGGATCGGCGGTCGAGGTGAGGATCGCTTCGGCGAACTCCCGCCCGAAGAGCTTGAACCCCTCCCCGATCCCCTTGATACCCACCAGGAAGAAGTAGAGGCTGACGATGATGCCCAGCGCCTTCACGACGTTGAGCTGCCGGTCGTTCAACCGGAAGGGGAGACGCCATCCTCTCATGTCCCCGGCCACCGGGTCAGGTCCCCTGCCCGCGCCGGGCCCGGTAGGCCTCGCGCAACCCGGTCAGCAGTTCTTCCCGCCGGTCGTAGAGCCTTCTCAGGGGACGGGGTTCGTGGCGGCTCAGGGCGTAGGCGGTGAGCAGGGGCAGACCGATGGTCGCATCGGTGTAGCAGACCACCGTGTCGGGCAGCTGTCCCGGATCGATCTTGCCCCAGGATACCGCCTCGGAGGGGGTGGCCCCCGAGAGCCCGCCAGTGTCGGGTCGGGCGTCGGTGACCTGCAGGAAGTAGTCGTGTCCCTTCTCGTCCAGTCCCAGCACCTCCTGGATCTGAGGCTCGGTCTGGAGCATGAAGTTCTTGGGGGAACCCCCGCCCAGGATCAGGACCGCGGAGCGTCCGGCCCGCTTGGCATCCCAGACAATGGCGGCGGTCTCGTTGACGTCGGCCGAGACATCGAAGAGTGGGCGACCGTCCAGCAGCCAGCGTTCGGCTACGTTCATCCCGATGCTCGAATCTCCCGGCGAACTGGTGTAGACCGGGACCCCGGCCGCCCAGGCGGCCGAGAGCAGGCTGCGGGCCTCCTGCCCCAGTGCTTTCTCCCGTTCATGCAGGTAGCGGCCTACCCGGTGGTGGAACTCAGCCGAGGACATCATCACCCCGAACTCGGGCAGTTCGAGCAGTTCGCGATAGAACCGGTCGGTATCGAGCAGGACCTCGTAATCGAAGAATATGTCGTAGATCCTGACGACCCCCTCTGCGCGGAGCGCCACGTCGTCCACCGCGGAGGATCCCTGCCGCAGCTCCATCCCCAACCCGAAGTGGGTGTCGTGGTAGAGATTGGCCCCGGTGGAGACGATCCAGTCCACGAACCCGGCTTCGACCAGCGGGATCAGACAGGAGAGACCGAGTCCGGCCGGGGTGAGAGCGCCGGTCAGACTCATTCCGACCGTGCATTCTGAGGCCAGCATCTTCTTGGTGAAGAGCCGGCAGCCTTCGCGTAATCGGCCCCCGTTATACGAGAGAAAAGCCTGATCGATCAGGTCGGCCGCACCCACCCCGCCGGCGACCGGCTCGGGCAGGATGCGCGGGCCCTTCAGGAATTTGGAAGACGACATCTTCAGGGTCCGGTCCGGAATAGAATGATCAGGCGACCTCGGCTTCCCTCATGGCCTCGAGCATCAGGTCCAACGCCACCTGATAGTGATAGCGGTAGGCGATGACCAGTCCCTGCAGCTCCTCTGGTGTCAGGTCCTCCTCATCCTCTGCCCGCATCTCGCGGAGCATGAGCATGAGGGTGGCCAGACCCGAGGCCTGGACCATGATCGAGAGCATTGTCGCGTCCAGACTGACGCGATCCATCGCGACCCCCGGGTGGTTACGGGACATGGACCTCCGTCCTTCTCGTCTGTATACTGCGCCGTTATGGACGAGAAGAAGAACACACCCAGCATACAGGCGGAAGAACTCGTCCCTCTAGAGTTTTTTGACGGGTACACGCCGAGCGACATCAGAGAGCTGCTTCCCTTTCTGGAAGAGTACCACTACACCCCCGATTCTCTCCTCGTCGAAGAGGATATCTCGCGCAAGGGGATCCAGCTGATCCTTGAGGGCGAGGTCCGGGTGGTGAAGTCGGTCTCCGAGGACCAGGGCGTGCTGCTCGCCACCCTCCGCCGCGGGGATATCTTCGGCGAAGCCTCGATGTTCGACGACGGGGCGCATACCAGCCGGGTCGAGGCGGTCGAGCCCACCCGCACCCTGGCCGTCACCCAGACGAACTACCGGCAGCTGAGCAAGGAAGCCCCCCACCTGGCCGAGAAGATCGCCAGTCGGGCCGCCTCGGTGCTGAGCAGCCGGCTGCGCCAGGCCAACGAGGCGGTGCTCACCTACGCGGTCTGGAGCCGGAGCCTGCAGCAGCAGCTCCCCCCCTCGTACTGGAGCTGGTATCGGATGGGTACGGGGGACAGTCTGACCACCCGGGACCTGGATCGCTGAGCTCAGGGTCCGGAGGGCCGGAAGGACCGAGCGGGAAGGCCTGAGGTCCTGAGGTTGGGGGCTGGAATGAAGAAGGCCGGTGCCCGACGGGCACCGGCCTTCTTCACGGTTCTGTGTGGATCCTATCCGGTCGCTCGACCGATCACCCGATCGGTGGGGGCGGCGGCGGGGTGACCTGCGCGCCCGGGGGCCGGATTCTACTGCGCATCATCTGGCCGGGCATCATCATCCGACCCTGCTGACCGGTCCCGAATCCCTGACCGGCGGCCGGCGGGACGCCCCACCCGCCCCGACGGGGGGTCCGCATCATGCGACCCGGTCGGCCGAAGGTCCGACCGCGCATACCGGCCCTGCCTCGGAGACCCATGGCACTCCATCCTCTCCCGGCCATCGCCCGGCCGCCCATGCGGCCGCCCATGACCGCCCGGCCGGCGAAGGCGCGTCCGATCTCGCCCAGTGCGGTCAGCTTCTCACGCTGCTCGGCGGTCAGGACCTGCTTGTAGGCCTCCTGGTGCTTGAGGGCTTCGATCTGCTGGGTGGTCTGCAGCTCGTTCAGCTTCCGGATGGCCGTCTCCAGCGCCCGCATGTCACGCTCGGGCGCCATCATCAGGCTCTGGACCTCGGCCTGGGCCTTGACCATCTCCGCCTGGGCCGCCTGGGCGGCTGTCTGGTGCGTCTGCTGCAGCTGCTCCAGACGGGTCATCTGATCATCGGTCAATCCGAGCCGGTCCTTCAGACCCGCGAACGGCTGCGCTGCGACCTGCGTCTGGAGCCCGGCGACCAACAGTGCGCTTGCAAGGATCATGAACTGGGTATGTCTCATCCTCTTCCTCCTCAGCCAGTGGGTGCGCCGGGCACCCGTTTCGTCTTCATCCGCCCCTTTGACACCTCCGGGGGGAGAATCCGTGTTGGAGATCTGGCTCAGTAGGTGAACTCGCGGATGTCGTAGACCGCGGTCCGAGGGCCACCGGCGTTCTGAGGAGTGAGCCCGGTGGAGATGGCCTCCCTCTGGGCCGCCATCGCCCCGGACTCCACGGGAAGGACCTTCTCCTGGCGGGCGATGATGCCGTAGGGGGCATCGGGCTGGTCCACGAACTCACTGAAATAGACGAGGTCATCCGCGTCGAGGGGAAGACCGCCGAGCAAGTCGGTCGTGTCTCTTACGTGACCGGACGAGAAACGCTCTCCCCCGGCCCCCAGCAGTACGATGACGGTTACCGCCAGTCCGGCTTCTTTCATAGCCATCACGGCATCCCGGACATCGGCCGCCGAACCCGGCTTACGCAGCCACTGAAGCAGAGGGTCATGCCCCGACTCCAGCCCGATGGTCACCCGCTTCAGTCCGAGTCGACGCAGGGCCGCGTAGTCGGCTGCTCTCTTCTTGCGTCCGGAGAAGCCGTCCAGGAAAGCGTGCAGTCCGTCCAGGTCGCCCGAGGTCAGGCGATCGCGGTAGTGTTCGGACACCAACCCGACCAATCGGAGCAGCCGTTCGGTGGGGATCACCAGGGCGTTGGCATCCCCCAGGAACAGACTGCGCCGCAGGGCGGATCCCCGCCCCAGCAGGACATCCACGTTCTGCAGATGATCGCGCAGTTCTTCGGGGCTGCGGATGTGGAACGGGATGTCGCGGTAGAAACTGCAGAAGGTGCAGGTGTTGAAGGAACAGCCGGTGGTGAGCTGGATCACCTGGGCCAGATACTGGTCGGGGGGCAGGATCCCGACCGGGGTGTAGACCCGGGCGAAGTCCGCGGCGTCCTGCCGCAGCGCCGCCTCGTCCCGGTCGGCCAACCTTTCCAGGGCCACTTGGAGCGGTGCCGGGTCCGGACGTCCGGTCTCCCCATCGGCCGGCGAGGTGACCCAGGCCACATCGAGAGCCCCGGAGCGGACTCGCTCCAGCAACCCAGCGAGGCGGTCGCGCAATCTGTTCCAGCGCACGACCGCCTCGTCGAGTCCCAACCATACCCTGGTGCGGACACCGTCCATGCCCCGCCGGACGAGCAGGACACGACCGTTGAGCCCCCAGCGCAAGGTCTCCGCTCCTTCGACCACCCGCCAGGGCCGGCCTTCCAGGTCGGCGGCCACCACCAGGTCCGGGTCGGCTCCGAGGGTCAGACTCCCTCGCCCCAGACGCAGGGTGAGGGGGACACCCTCGAACCGTTCGGCCCAGACCCAGTGTCCGATGGCCGGACCCCTACTTCTTGACGTTGACCGTCGCGGTCAGGACCATCGAGAGCGGGATGTCCATCCCCTGGGCCGAGATACCGCCGGCGAGCGTGCCCTTGCCTTCGTACCGGATCAGCCGGGCGGTCCCCTTCTCCACGAAGAAGGTGCCGGTACCGTCCCCGGCCGCGTCCATATCGATCATCACGCCCATCTGGTCACCGCCGCCCACCAGCGAGGTCTTGCCGGTCTCCTTGATCTCCCAGGCTGCTGTTCCATCGATGACCGTCTCACCGACGCACTCGTAGTCGCTGGTATTGAGGAAGGCCATCTGCATCCCACTCTGGTCGGCCTCGAAACGGCTTTCGCGCGACCACTTGGTGCCGACCTCGAGGGCGCCTTCGGGCAGGGGCAGGAAGAGCGACTGCATGCTTTCCCGGAACGAGGCCTCACCACCCATGTCCGCGATAGCGCTGTTCTCCGCCAGGCCGGTGGCCGTCAGGATGACGCCGTCCTCGCCCAGGGTGATGGTGCTCGTCAGCCCCTTGAGGGCCGACACGTCCGGCATATCCTGCCCCTCCATCGGCATCGGGGAGTCGATGTCCATCCGGGCGTCGGTGACCGTGAGATTGAAGGTCCGGGCACTTACCGGGACCACCCGGAAGACCACCGTGCTGGTGGTCGTGGTGGTCATCCCGCCCATGCCGGGGATCTCCATGGTCATGCCCTGGACCTGTACGGCCTCGTAGTCGATCGTGAAATCGGCCGGCCAGACATGAGGAGCGGTCCTACTGCCGGCCATACCACCGGCGCAGGAAGCGGTCAAGAAAGTCAACAGGAGCGGTGTCCATAGATACGAACGACGCATGTAGGGAGCCTTTCTGCTGTGATCCGGGCCCTCCGACCTGGGAGCGGCCATGATCGGACCGGGTCTTCTCTACGTACGGTGTAGAGCGGCGGTTTTATCAACGGGCCGGTCGGCCGCGTTGACCGGGCGTCGGATGAACACAATAATGAAGGTTTCGCTCTCAATACTCAACCCTTCGGCGGTCACGATGCATCGTTCCCGGTTCATCAGCCTGCTCCTCCCGGTCCTCCTGCTGGCCTCCTGTGCGGCCCCGCCGGTGGCCGAGACGGCCCGACGGGTAGCCAGCCCGAACCTGCCTCCCGACGGGATGCTCGATCTGCAGGTCGCCCTGCTGCTGGGCGACAGCGCGACCCGCCGACAGGCCCGGGGTGCCGAAGATCTGGAGGCCTGGCTGGACTCTGGTGGGCCGGGCAGGACCCCACCCCGAGCACCCCCGAGAACGAGGCCCGCCTGGTCTACCGGGAACGGGCCCGTTTCCTGACCCGGCGTTTCCCCGACACCGCCTTCGGGGACTGGCCGATCCACTGGATCCACTTCCTGGTCTATGGGCCTCCCGACAGCCGGGGGCCCGAATTCGTCCCCTGGATGCGTCCGGAGGAGGAGCGGGCCCGAACCTCCTCGGTTTTCGGCTATCTGCGGGAACGCTTCAAGTACGGTAGTCCGGCTCCCTTCCAGCTGGTCATCTATCGGGACGACCTGATCCGGGATGCCACCCAGGAGGTCCCTGAGATCCCCCCCTCGCTCGAAGGGGTCTGGGAACTACTCGAGGATCCGACCTCCTCGGTCATCGACCGGCGTCATGCCCTTACCACCCTCTCCTGGTACGAGCTTCCCGAGGTGGTCGAACGCCTGCTGGCCATCCCGGAATCCCGCTGGACGACCATGCCGGATATCCAGCAGGAGGCCTTCCTTCGGTTGGCCCGTCGAATGGCGTACCGTCATCCCACGGAAGAGATCCGCCGGCTGGCGGCCCTGGGGGCGGCCGGGGCTTCGGCCACCGGGCAGATGCGCCGGGCGGCTGCCCCGGCCTATGGCGAGAACCTCTTTCAGGTCGACATCCGGGCCTTGAGCGACCGTCAGTACTGGCTGCCCCGCAGCCCCAACCGGGGACCCCATCCTCGCATCTGGACCGATCCCGAGGGACTGCTCTCCGAACTGGTCGTCCGTTTCCGGGACGAGGATACCTTGACCGGCTGGGACTGGCGCGGGGACGTCCATCTCATGCTGGGACCGCCGGCCTTCCTCGATCTGCGCAACCGTCAGGCCCACTTCCTCTGGGGGACTCCCGAGGTCTACGGTATCAGCTCTACCATGCTCGGCTGGGCCGAGGCCTTCCGCCAGCTCGACTACCTGGGGCAGTTCGTGACCGATGTCCAGCAGCGGGACCAGGCCCAGCAGCAGGAGGCGGAGGCTGCCTCGCGGACCCTCTCCCGGGCGCTGGGGGCGACCGGCGGAGAGGCCAGCGTAGTCTCCGAGTCCCTGCTCCAGCAGCTCCAGGTCCTGGCCCCGCCCAACGTCTTCCGGGTCTCCCTGCCCGAGAACGCCCCCCATGTCCGGCTCCAGATCGATATCGTCGCCTTCCCGACCGAGGGGGACTCGGTCGAGGTCCAGGCCTCCTTCGGCATCCCGGCCGACGATGTGCGCTTCGAGGAGGATTCGAGCGGCTGGGCGACCTCGCTGAAGACCAACTTGGTGCTGGTCGACCGCCAACTGCGGATCCGCCGGGCCATCACCCGTCAGGAGGGTTATCGGATCGGCGGCTCGGGACCGCAGGAGGAGATGAGCTTCCTGGACGTGTTCCGTTTCAAGGCCGAACCGGGGAGCTACATCGCCTATCTCTCGGCCGAGGACCCCCGGACCGACCGTCAGGGGGGGGTCCTGGTGAGTGTCGATCTGACCGCCATGAGCGGTGAGCAGTTCCGGGTATCCCCCATCCTGCTGGCCGCCGACATCCGCCCGGCCGCCGGGGAGGACAAGTTCAACCGCGGCGACCTGCAGATCCTCCCGGTCCCCTCCCGCCAGTTCATGCCGGGCCGGGACCTCCACGTCTACTTCGAATTGGACGACCTGAGCCGTTCCGAGGTGGGGGACTACTCCTGGGATGAGTCCTTCTTCATCATCCCCGATACCCAGGGTGAGGGGATCGTCCGCATCCAGACCGGAGAACAGCACACCAGCCTCACCCCTCTGGTGCGGCGCAACATCGCTATCGACCTCTCCGGTCTCTCGGTGGCTTATTCGGGGCCGGTCTTCGTGGTGGTGCTGGTCACCGACGAAGCGAGCGGTCGTCAGGCGGTGGGGGCCACCCGGTTCATCCTGTTGCCGGGCTCTGAGGAACCTCCCCCGGCCGCTCGCTGAGCCCGGCCGGACCCGCGGCCATTACACTCCGGAAGCGCCACAGCCGGGTCGCCGGGTCTTTCCAGCGATCGGCCGGCAGGCCGGCCTTCGCCGCCAGGTTGGTGAAGAAGGTCTCCGCGTCCCAGCCGGTCTCGAGCGCCACCTCGGGCAGGTAGAGAGCCCGCCGCCCATCGTGGTCGAGCACTGCTCCGTCCACCCCCGCCACCCAGTCCTCGATCCCGGCCAGCGGTTCGTGGGGGGTCAGGATCGACACCGTGACCTCCAGGCCGGCCAGTTCCTCATCAGAGACCGGCACGAAGCGCGGGTCCTCCAGGGCGGATTGCTGGGCCGCCTGCCAGGCGGCCTCGACCATCGGGAGGACCGGATAGGGGAGCCCGATACAACCCCGCAGCCGGTCCCGCCGTTTCAGGGTGACGAAGATCCCGCAGGGGACGTCCAGAGGGGGGTGCCGGGGCAGGTCGTCCGGAGCGGGGCCGCGACCTGTGGTCACCGCCACCTGCAGCGCCCGGCGGACCACCGGCAGGAGTTCCTGTGCCGCCTGCACCCAGGCCGGGTCGATGGTCGGTCGGGTATCCATGGGTCCGAGTCTGTCACCTGACCCGGAGAGGGGCAAGGGGCTAACCGCGGCCGGCGGACGGGCCGGGTTGCCTGCGACCGGCAGCCCGGACTAGATTGCTTGGGTCGTGCCTCACCCTAACCCAAAGGACCGTCCCGTGGATCTCTCCGTCATCCAGCAGGCCGTCCGGGAAGCCGGACTCGACGGCTGGCTCTTCTACGACTTCCACAACCGCGACCTGACCGCCTACCGTATCCTGGGCCTGGACCCTCATAGACACGCCATGCGCCGCTGGTTCTACTGGGTGCCCGCCAAGGGGGAACCGGTCCGCCTGGTGCACGGGGTGGAAGCCACCAAACTCGACCCGCTGCCCGGGAAGAAGGCGGTCTACGTCACCTGGAAACGGCTCCATGAGGCGTTGGGTGAGATCCTGGGCGGCGCGCAGCGGATCGCCATGCAGTACTCCCCCGAGGCCGACATCCCCTATGTCTCCCTGGTGGACGCCGGCACCGTGGAACTGGTCCGCAACAAGGGCGGGGTCGAGGTGGTCTCCTCGGCCGACCTGGTGAGCCGCTTCGAGGCCGTCTTCGGCCCCGAAGGACTGGCCAGCCATCGCCGGGCGATGACCAAGGTCCACCAGGTCAAGGACGAGGCCTTCGCCCGGATCGGCGCGGCGCTGGCCGCCGGCGAGAAGCTGACCGAGTACGAGGTGGCCCGCTTCATCCTCGACCGCTTCGCCGAGGAGGGCATGACCGCGGACGACTCGGTCCCCATCGTGGGCGTGGACGGTCATCCGGCCGACCCCCACTTCGAGCCGACCCCGGAGAACAGTGTCCCCTTCGCCCCGGGTCAGACCGTCCTGATCGACCTGTGGGCCCGCGAACTGACCGACGAGGCCATCTACGCCGACATCACCTGGTGCGGCTTCATCGGCCCCGAACCGCCGGAGGAGTACCGGACCATCTGGCAGGCGGTCTGCGACGCGCGGGACGCGGCCTGCGGGTTCGCGATCGACCGGTTCGCCAAGGGGGAGCCGGTGTTCGGCTACGAAGTGGATCAGCGTTCCCGGAAGGTCATCGAACAGGCCGGCTACGGAGAGTTCTTCATCCACCGCACCGGGCACTCCATCGGTCACGAGGTGCACGGCAACGGGGCCAACATCGACGACTTCGAGACCCGCGACAGCCGGCGCATCCTGCCGGGGACCTCGTTCAGCATCGAGCCGGGGATCTACCTGGCCGAGAAGATGGCGGTGCGTACGGAAGTGGATGTGATCGTCACCCCCGAGGGCTCCGCCGAGGTGAGCGGCCCGGTCCAGCAGGAGCTGATCCTGCTCTAGACTACCTCCGCCGGCGATCGCAGAGAGTGCCGCAACACAGAGGGGCGGCCGGAACCGCCCCTCTCGTCATCGTCCCGGAGACGCCTCCGGGAGACACTCTGCCGGGCCCGGGGAACAGCCGTTACTTCCGGAAACTCACCAGCTCCATCTCGAAGGTCAGCGTGGCGTTGGGCGGGATGAAGGGCGGACGTCCCTGCTCGCCGTACGCGAGCTGAGGGGGCGCGATCAGCTTCCGCGTCTCTCCGGCCTTCATCCCGATGACTCCTTCATCCCAGGCCGGGATGAGGTCGCCCACCCCGATCCGCCAGGTGTGCGTCTGACCATCGCCGCCCCGGTCCGACCGGGAGGACTGCACCAGGGTGCCATCCTCCAGCCAGAGCGTGTAATGGCAGGTGATATAATCCCCCCTCTCCACCGTCGCCTCGCCGCGTCCCGGTTCGAGGATCTGGTAGGTCAGGCCGCTTGGGGTGGTCACCTCCGGACCGGGTTCGTCCCCGCCGCCACAGGCGGCCAGCACGAAGGGGATGAGCAGCAGGGGCAGCAGGCGGCGTACGGTCATCTTGTTCCTCTCTTCTCGGAGCATGCCGGAGCGGTCCGATGGCTACGGACGTCAGGTTTCTTCTGGTCAAGCCGATCGGCAAGTTGCACTATCGGGGACGCTGCGTCACCACCAGATTCGCGGCGGCCGCCGGGCCGCCCGGGGAGTCGATCATGTCCGGGATACGCGACCTCATCGTCATCGGCGACCGGGTGCTCATCCGCCCCATCGACGAGGACGACCGCACCCAGCACGGGCTCTACCTGCCCGCCGGAGTACGTTCCAAGGAGAAGGTCCAGGGGGGACGGATCGTCAAGGTCGGCCCCGGCTATCCCATCCCCAACCCAACCTTCGACGACAGCGAGCCCTGGGCGACCGACGAGAAGGAACCGGTCCGCTACGTCCCCCTGCAGGCCCAGTCCGGTGACTACGCCCTGTTCCTGAGGGAGAAGGCCATCGAGATCGAATACGAGGGGGACAAGATGCTCCTCGTCCCCCAGGCCTCCCTGCTGGTCCTGGTCCGGCGGGACCCGCTCGAGGAACTCACCAGCGGGCCGGATTCAGGCCAGGAGCCGGGGCAGAGCGATGAGTAGCAGCACCAGCCCCACCGCGTAGACTGCCAGCACCATCGAGGCCCGCCGCCAGACCGGTCCGGCCGGAGGTGGCAACGGCAGGCCACCTGCCGTCGTGGTCCGGCCCGACGGGCCGGCAGACGCCGCGTCCGGGTCCGATGAGCCCGCAGACGCTGCGGCCGGGTCCGATGAGCCCGCAGACGCTGCGGCCGGGACCCCGGCCAGAAGACCTCCGACCACCATCACCGCGGCCGCCAGCCCGAACCCGAAGGCGTTCCACCAGAGCCAGGATACCGTCGGCACACTCCGCCATAGGGTCAGGTTGAGACCGACTCCGGCAACCAGTCCGCACAGGGCGTGCGGGGGCCGCGGCCGCCGGTCGGTCAGACCGACCAGGAAGACCGCGAAGACCGGGCCGTAGAAGGCCGAACCGATCTTGTTGATGCTTTCGAGCACGGTCGGGGCCAGGTGCTCGACCTGGAAGGCGAAGGCGATGCAGACCACTCCCCAGAAGAGCGTGAGCCCCTTGGAGAGCAGCAGTTCCCGTTCCGGCGGGAGCGGCTCCGGACGCAGCTTCTTCCAGACGTCCTCCAGGGTGGCGGCGCTCAGCGAGTTGATGGCCGAGTCCAGACTGGACATGGCCGCCGCCAGGATGGCCACGAAGATGAACCCGGTCAGTCCGGGGACCAGCCGGTCCCGGATGAAGACCGGGACCAGGTAGTCCACATTCCCCTCCGGCAGGTGATCCAGGAAACCGGGATGCTGGACCACGAAGGCCCCCAGGATCAGACCGGTCAGACAGTAGGCCAGCACCACCGGGAAGCGGGCCAGACCGTTGAAGAAGAGCGAGGCTCGGGCCTGCCCGAGCGAGCGGGCGCTCAGCTCCCGCTGCACCTGGCTCTGGTCGGTGCCGTAGTAGGAGAGGTAGAGGAAGAGCCCCCCGATCAGCAGCGGCCAGAACCCGAAATCCCGCCCATCCCCCAGACCGTGACCGGTGAAGTCGACTGCCTGCAACCGGGCCGGGTCGAGCGCGGCCACCACCTCCCCCCAGCCGCCGACGGCCTGCAGGCCGGTCCAGCCCACCACCAGGATCCCGACCAGCAGGACTCCCATCTGGATGGTGTCGGAGACGATGTCGACATGGATGCCGCCGAAGAGTTCGTAGACCAGGGCGACACAACCGATAACCAGGATGGTGATTCCCTGGGGCAGACCGAGCGTGGCCGAGACCACGATGGCTCCGGCATAGACCATCACCCCCGCCGCCAGTCCCCGGCTGACCTGGAAGACCAGGCTGACCGCGATCCGCACCCGGGCGTCGAAACGGCGCTCGAGCACCTCGTAGACGCTCACCACCCGGGCCTCGTGGAAGACCGGCAGCAGCACCAGCAGCAGCGGGATCATGGCCAGCGGGACGGCCACCTCGTAGCCCAACCAGATCAATCCGCCGCCGGGCCGCAGCCCCACGAAGGCGGGGGCCGACAGGAAGGAGACCGCACTGAGCTGGGTGGCCATGGTGGAGACCCCGACCGGGAACCAGCCCAGCCGGCGCCCGGCCAGGTAGTAGTCCTCGCCGGTGCGCTGCCGCCGCCCCAGCCACCAGCCCAGCACCATCATGCCGGCCGCAGAGACTACCAGGATCGTCCAGTCCAGCCAGGTCACCCCTCCCCCTTCCCCTTGGGGACCTCTCCGGTCAGGGCTTCATCCAGCCGTTTCCGCATGCGGTCCACGTGGCTCCCCTCCCAATAGAGCCGACCGCAGGAGGGACAGCGGACGAACCGCGGGTGCCGTTCGCGCAGCGTATCCGGTACGTACCGCTCGGTCTCGCCGGCGTCCAGGACCTGGAGCGGGGTGTTGCAGAGGGTACAGCGGGAGAAAAGCCGCCTTTGTGGGTCGATTCCGAAACGTTCCACCACCTTGCGCAACTGGACCATCGGGTCGTCACTGACCACCACGTAGCAGTTGTCCACCCACCATTCGCGGGGGATCCCCCGGTCGCGGGTCAGCAGGACCCGCTCCTCGGCCACCGCCTGACGGACCAGGTCGGCGTCGTCGGCCGCCGCCTCGTAGCGGGTGTCGCAGCCCAGCACCCTCAGCCAGCGGGCCAGACGTCCCAGCATGGCGTCGGCCAGGAACCGGGGGGGCCGACCGACCGGGAGCGTCACCCGATGTTGGAGTCCAACCACCCGACCGCAGGTACACGAGATGGTGCGGCCCAGGTCGAACAGGGTCACATCGTACTCCCGGCCGCAGCCCGGACAGCGCACCGACATGCTCAGTCTTTCCGTTCCATACCTTCCACCATAGACAGGGGGGGTCGTCTTGAAAAGTACCGGGGGGCGGTCTAGAGTGGAGCGGCGTCACCGTACCGGCGAGGAGCCGGACCGTCACCCGACCGCGGGAGTGACCGATGGACCGTGAGAATGGCTTCGACCGTGCGCTGCTGCGCCTGCTGCTGGCCGGCGCCCTGCTACTGCTGGTGACCGGCGCCTGCGCCCCGCGTGCCAGCATGGACGAACCGGGCATCGCCCGGAAGATGGACCTGCGGCTGAGGATGGCCCTGCGGGGAGATGCCGAGACACCCGGGGATTGGATCCGGGTCAGCGTTCGTCTCGAGAGCGATATGCTCGAAGAGGACCGGACGGTGCTGGGCCAGTACGGGACGATCGGCGCCATGATCGGTCCCATCCTCACCATGACCCTGCGCCCCGACCAGGTGGTCCCGCTGGCGCGTGAGAAACGGGTCGCCTTCATCGAGCTGGAGGCGTTCAACGTGCCCACGCCCGAACCACCCCCGGACACCGGTCCGCGCCCATGAGTCGTGGCCTCGTGGGTCCTCCGGGCGGTCCCGACCGCCGGAGCCGACGAAACCGCTCCGCCGCCCTACTGTTCCTCGGTGCCCTGCTGATATCGGCTCTTTCGGGCGGGGCCCTCCCACCCCAGGAACCGGGCACCCGCCGGGTGGATCTGCTGGTGTTGGACACCCTCGAGCGGATGGAGACCGCCCGGGCCGCCGGTGAGGCGCTGAGCCCGACCCTGGCCCGCCGGTCCGGTCTGGTGGCAGATCCGGCCGGTACCTCCGAGCCATGGATCAAGGTGCTGGTCTCCGGGCCGGGGGCCGAGACGGCCGTCGGCCTGCACGGGGGAACGGTCGGCGGCCGGATCGGGGACGTGGTCACCGCCCGTCTCCCCCTGGACCGGGTCCTCGCCCTCTCCGAGAGCCCGGGGGTGCGGTTCGTGGAGGGTTCCTACCCGGCCCGCCCCGCCCTGGATGCCAGCCTGCCGGCCATCCATGCCGATGACGTGCACACCACCTATGGTTACAAGGGCGCCGGGATCCTGGTCGCCGTGTACGATTCCGGGATCGACTTCCTCCACCGCGATTTCCGCAAGGCCGACGGTACTACCCGAATCAAGGAACTCTGGGACCAGACGACCGGTGGTGCGGGTACGAAGTGGACGAAGACCCAGATCGATGCCGCGATCTCCGTCGGAGGGTTGGGCATCACCCAACAGGACGTCACCGGGCACGGCACGCACGTGACCGGCATCGCCGCCGGCAACGGACGGGCCACCGGCAACAGCCAGCCGAGCGGCCGCTTCGTGGGCGTGGCCCCGGAGGCCGACCTGCTGATCATCAAGGGGGGGGATGACACCTACTCCTCGGTGGACATCATCGAGGGGATCGCTTACGCGGCCTCACGGGCGACGTCCTGGGGACAGCCGGTGGTCGTCAACCTCAGCCTGGGGGGTCACCTCGGTCCCCACGACGGTACGTCCAACTACGAGGAGGCGATCGACAGTTTCTCGGGCCCGGGCCGGGCGGTCGTGGTCTCGGCCGGGAACGAGGGGGATGACCGGATCCACAGCCGGCGTAGCCTGAGTGCGGCCGTCCCGACCGCCACCGTCTCTTTCGTCGTCCCGACCTATACCCCCGAGGATGATTCCGAGAACGACTACACCAACTTCGACCTCTGGTACGATGGGACCGCCCGTCTTCGTCTCTCGGTGACCAGTCCCAACGGCCGCACCTACGGCCCCTGGGACACCCCGGCCAGCGGCATCAACCAACCTTCGGCCCAGAACACCGCGGACGGGGCGATGGACGCCATACTGGCGGGCACCCCCGACGATCGTAACGGAGACCGGGAGACCCAGCTGGAACTCCTGGATCAGAACACCACCGATACCCCTGAACCGGGAACCTGGACCATTCATCTGGAACTGCTCGAAGGATTCACCGCCACCGTCGACCTGTGGATCTGGGACGACACCATCGGAACGGATATCTCGGGCGGCACCCCCGACTACTCGGTCTCCATGCCGGCCACCTCGTTCGATGCCATCACGGTGGGGGCCTTCGTCACCAAGTGGTCGTGGACGGGACAAGACGCCTCGGGTGATGCGGTCACGGTCGGCTACTCGAGCACCAATCGGACCGGGAACTACGCGCTATTCTCCAGCTGGGGACCGACCCGGGACGGCCGGCTCAAGCCCGAGCTCAGTGCCCCCGGCCAGGGGATCACCTCGTCCGCCTCGTCGGCCATCATGGACCAGTTCACGACCGAACCGGCCAGCTATATGCTCGATCCCGACGACGTCCACTACACCAATCAGGGGACCAGCCAGGCCGCTCCTCACGTCACCGGGGCCGTGGCTCTGCTGCTTGAGGCCGATCCCACCCTGAACACCGACCAGATCCGGGGCAACCTGATGCTCTCGGCCCAGCCCTACCCCTTCGCCCCCGCCGGCAGCCTGCCCGACAACACCTGGGGGTACGGCAAGCTCGACGTCCTGGCCGCGGTGACCAGGGTCATGGCCTCCGGGGACACGGAGGCTCCCGACATCGCCATCGGCCTCCTGCGCAACAGCGTGTTGAGCGACTATCTCGACCTGATCCTGCTCCCCAGCGAGTTCCTGGCCGGGGTGCCCGACGTGGATGTTTCCGGTACGGCCGTGACCGTCGAGGCCGTCCTCTACGGCGGTACCACCCAGTACGCCGGCGATTACCGGCTGACCGCCCCCGGTGCCTACACCATCACCGTCCAGGCCGCCGACCCGGCCGGGAACGATACCACCATCACGCGGGACTTCGCGGCTGCCCTCTTCTCGGCCACCGCGTCCGGAGCCCTGGTCAGCGCCGACGGAGGGCTGCGGCTGGAGGTGCCGGCCGGCGGGGTGGACGGTCCCGGTTATCGGCTGGTGCGGGTCTCCGACCCCATCCTGCCGATCCGCACCGAGGAGGGCGCCGTCCGGCTCGCCCGGAGGGTACGAGACGTGTTCGAGGACGACCGGGCCCGCTCACCGGTCTGGACCCTCTCCCCCGAGTCGGAACATCTGGTCCGCCCGGCCAGACTCACCGTGCACTGGCGGACCGAGGACCTGGCCGGGACCGACCCGGAACGGCTGGTCCTGGCCCGCCGGCAGGGCGATGCATGGGTCCCGTTGGCAAGCCGGGTCGACCCGCGGACCCGGACCGTCGAGGCACACATCGACCGCCTGGGGCACTTCCGGCTGCAGGAGGCCGACGCCGGCATCGTCACGACCTGGAACACCGGCCTGGAGCCCAACTGGCCCAACCCGTTCAACGGCTCGACCACCATCCGCTTCACCCTGGCCGAATCGGCCCCGGTGGAAGTGGTCGTCCTGAACGTCCGGGGACAGCGGGTCCGTTCCCTGGCCGCCGGCACCTTCGGGGCCGGCCCCCACACCGTCGGCTGGGACGGGCGGGGGGAAGACGGACGGCCGCTGGCCTCGGGGGTATACCTGGTCCTGCTCCGGACCGGAGGCCGGGTCTACACCCGAAAGGCGCTGCTCCTGCAATGACGAGCCGAGCGAGATCATCCCAGGGACCTGCTGTCCGGACCGCTCCCAGGCCCGCCCGCCCGGTGTCAACTCGCCTGCCGGTGGCGCTGGCCCTGCTTCTACTCGCGGCGGGCTGTTCCAAGGACGGCGCCGGCAGCCGGGCCCCCGAGGAGACCGAACTGGGCTGGACGGCCTGGGAGGCGGGAGACTACACCACCGCCCGCACCCATTTCCTGACCGCCGTCAGCGAGGACGACGGCTATGCCGACGCACACCACGGCCTGGGCTGGGCCCAGGCCTTCCTGGGCTCCCTCCCCCAGGCGGCGACCGCCTTCACCAACGCCCAGTCCGAGGGTCTGGACACCCCCGACCCCGACGCCGGACTGGCCGTGGTCCTGCGCGACCTGCCCTACCTGGACGGGGCCATCGCCAGCGCCCTGGCCGCCCTCGACGCCTCCTCCGCCTGGTCCTTCTCGCACCGGCCGTCCATCGACTGGCACGACCTGCGTCTTGTCCTGGCGCAATGTTACTTCCGGAAGGGGCCGGGCACCTACGACGAGGCGCAAGCCCAGGTGGACATCCTGGACCCCGCCAACGGTCTCGATCCCGCCTCGCCGCCGACCTGGACGGTGGGGGCGATCACCTACGACACCTACGCCGAAGCGCTGCTGATGGCCATCGAGGCCCTGGAGGCGGCGATCGGAGGCTGAATGCCCTGTCTCGCCGCACCCGCGATGTGCGCAAAGCCGCCGTCTTTCTCAGCAGTCTGACCTAAGCGTTGGCTACGACCCAACCCCGGAGGACCTCATGACCCCGTCCCGTCTCCCTACCGACCGGGCAGCCCTTCGCCACCGGTCCCTCCTCCCGCTCCTCGTGCTGCTGCTGGCCGTCGGACTCGCCCGCGGGGCCGGCGCCCAGTCGGACGCTCCGGTCCCCTTCACCGTGGACGACCTGCTCCAGCTGGAATCGCTCTCGGTGCAGGACGTATCCCCGGACGGCCACTGGCTGGTGGCCACCACCAGCCGCCGCCTCACCCGGCTGGGGAACGATTATGCCCGCTACGGCGATCCCACTTACCAGGCCCCGGGGACCGCGGCGGTCTTCGTCCTGGACGGCCGGGACGGGACCCGGGTCAAGCTCTTCGAGGAGGAGGTCACCGCCCGCGGTTTCCGCTGGTCCCCGGACGGCACCCAGCTAGCCTTCTTCCAGTACCGGGACGAGGGCTGGCACCTGATGACCTGGGAGCGGGAGCGGGCCCGTTTGCGGGAAGTCCGGATCCGTGACCCGCGTCCGGTCGCCTCGGGCTCGACCCTGGTCTGGCTGCCCGATTCCAGCGGCCTGATCTTGGAACTGCGGGCCGAGGACTGGGCCCGGCGGGCCGCCGGGCAGTTCCGGGCCATCACCGAGGGCCCGGTCATCGTACACGACGCCCGGGAGCCCTTCCTGCTCTGGGACGCCCTCGACAACACCGCGGCGCTGACCATCCCGGTCCGGCTCGACCTGCAGCGCGGCACGGTGACCGACCTGCTGCCCGAGGCGGACTACGGTGCCCTGCGGCTGGCTGAAGAGGGGGGCTTCCTCACCCTGGTGGAGAACTTCCCGCAGAAGACCACTTACACCCGGGGCGAAGGGACCGAGTACGAGCTCACCTTCTTCGACCTGGCGAAACTGGAGCGGCGGGTGCTGATCGAGCGGAGCGAGGATCGGCCCCCCTCGGTCTGGGACGAACGCGGAGAGCGCTTCGCCTGGGTGGATGTGGGGGATATCTGGGTCCGCTCGGTGTTCGAGGAAGAGGGGCGCAACCTGACCGAGGTCGGTGGCCCCTACCACGACGAGCCCGACACCGCCCGGGTCCGCTTCTCCGTCCGGCGCTTCAGCCCCGACGGTTCTCAACTGCTGTGCGGCAGCTCGGGAGGGTGGTGGCTGGTGGACGTGGCCGCGGGGGGCGCCCGCAAGCTCTTCACCTTCGAGGAGGACGAGGATGCCCGTCCCCGGCGCAGCCTGGTGGACTGGAGCCCCGACGGCCGTTCCCTATACGTCTCCTGGTCGGCTCCCGACCGCTGGGAGCGCGGGCTGGTGCGCATGGACCTGGAGACCGGGCAGGAGACCGTACTGGTGCGGGATACCGGGACCTACCGCTCCTGGCGGCTGACCGAGGACGGAGAGACCTTCTATTACTTCCATTCGGATGGCGACCATCCCAACGAGCTGTGGCGGGCCGACGCGGGCCTGCGCTCTCCAGCCCGGCTCACCGACACGAACCCCTCGCTTGCCGACCGCAAGCTGACCCGCAGTGAACTGGTGCGCTACCTGGACGTCGATGGTGAGGAGCTCTACGGCATCCTCTACTACCCCGTCGACTACGAGCCGGGGAAGCGCTACCCGCTGGTCTGCGAGATCTACGAGACCTTCTTCGACAACAGCTTCAACACCAACATGAACCTGATCGCCAACGCCGGCTGGTTCGGATTCCGTCCCTCGGTCAACCTGCGTCAGGGTTACCCGGGGGAGGCCTGGGTCAAGGGGGTCACCTCGGGCATCAACCAGCTCATCGAGCGGGGCCTGGTCGATCCCGATCGGCTGGGGGTCCACGGCACCAGCTACGGCGGCTACGCCACCGCCCTGCTGGTGACCCAGACCGACCGGTTCGCCGCCGCCATCAACATCTCCGGCAAGGTGAACATGGTCTCCTTCTACGGGGACAGCCCCCGGCTGGGTGTGCGCAACATCACTGCCCCGGAGAGCGGGCAGGACCGCATCGGCGGTTCGCTCTGGGAGTATCCGGAGCGCTATCTGGCCCATTCGGCCATCCTCTACGCCGATCGCATCACCACCCCGCTGATGCTCATCACCGGCGACCTCGACCCGAACGTACCCGCCCGGCAGTCGATGGAGATGTACTACGCCATGCGGCGTCTGGACAAAGAGGTGGTCTGGGTGCGCTACGCCGACGGCGGGCACAGCCCCCCCAACTCGGTGGAGGCTTACCGCGACTTCTGGGGACGCATCATCGGCTGGTACCGGGAACACTTCGAACCGGACGGCAAGCAGGATCATTGAGAGGCCCCGGAGGCCGGAGCCCCGGCGGAGGAGTGAGCCGGCGCGAAGTGATGAATCAGTCCGCGTTTCTTACACTACGCTGTCGTCTCTTCAGCGGCGGGTAGGCGCGGCGGCTGCTTCCTCTTCCTGCTGCTGCGCCATTTCGGCGATGAGGGCGGCCCGTTCGGCCTCGCCGAAAGAAGGCACATTGCGCTCCAGGAAGGCCTCGAAGAGGGTCCGTTCCTCTTCGCTCCAGGGACAGCCGATGTTGCCGCCGTCGGGCATCAGGAAGCTGTCTGCCGCCACCCGTCCGTCGGAGTCCAGGACCACGAAGAAGGGGATGCCCGAGAGCTTGCCCCGGGTATAGCGCCGTTCCAGCGCCTGGCCGCCGGTATCGCGGTCCACGTCCACCTTCAGGTCGACGAAGACCCTCGACCAGATCATCTCCACCCGGGGACGGCGCAGCCAGGTCTCGAGCCGCCGGCACCAGCCGCACCAGGGGGCCCCGAAGTGCAGGAAGACCGCACGGCCGGTGCGGGCGGCCTCGGCCCGGGCCGCCTCCAGCATCATGTCCGCGTCGCGGGGGGCCGGACGCCAGTCATCCAGGAAGGCGAGCACCTTCTCCCGGTCGTGCTGGGCGGTCGGGGCATCCTTCTTCTCCAGCCCGCCTGTCTCCTGGTTGACCACCACGCTGCCGTCGGGGTCGAGCACGGTCAGATAGGGCACCCCGCTTCCCTGGATGTCGGCGCTGAAGCGCGCCACCAGGTCCAGGTTCTTGTCCCAGCGCCCGATGTCGACGGTGACCACCTCGTACTCGTAGAGCAGCTTGCGGGCGATCTCCCGGTCATCCTGAAACATCTGGTGGAGGAGCTTGCACCATCCGCACCAGTTGCCCCCCCACTGCACCAGCACCCGCTTGTTCTCCCGCCGGGCCACCTCCAGGGCGGCTTCGATCACGACCGCGGCATCGACCGCCTCATCGTAGACGGGTACTTCCTGGGGTTCCTGGCGGA
The DNA here is from genome assembly GCA_964447955.1 of uncultured Gemmatimonadota bacterium. Taxonomy (GTDB): domain Bacteria; phylum Blakebacterota; class Blakebacteria; order Blakebacterales; family CAYUVJ01; genus CAYUVJ01. Next base: position 118 of record CAYUVJ010000002.1, on the reverse strand, counting down.
CCTCTCCCGGCCGGGTGGCGGCCAGGGATGACCCCGAGCCGGAGACGGCGGCCAGGATGACGGGGGGGAGCAGGAGGAAAGCGGCGACATAGAGCATTCTGCGCATGTTGTAGGATCC
>CAYUVJ010000001.1:23954-24288 GCA_964447955.1 uncultured Gemmatimonadota bacterium | reverse complement strand
CAGCTCTCGATTTCCGACCGATTTCTCAACCTTCCGGTGGTGGGCGAACTTCCCGACGACTTCTACATACGGCTCCGGGCTCTGGAGACAGCCGGCCGGGTTCGGGTGCGCTCCCGGCCGCAACTGGCCACCATCAACGGCAATCCCGCCACCCTGACCGTGGGTACCACCCAGTACTTTCTGATCCGCTCTGAAACAACGTTCGCCCAACAGACGGTTCAGACCCGCATTAGCGAGCAGTTTGAAACCATTGAAGCCAATATGACCCTGAGTATCACTCCCTGGGTCACCGCCTCGGGCGAGATCGTCACCCGGATCAAGCCGGAGTTCAACA
>CAYUVJ010000001.1:0-23854 GCA_964447955.1 uncultured Gemmatimonadota bacterium | reverse complement strand
ATACTGAAACAGGGGGTCGAAAAGGAGGGTCTCCGGGACCGTCTGTAACCTGTTGTCGGGTAAGGTGTTGCGGGGGATTTGGAGTCCTTGTGGAAAAGGGCGTTTCAGTTCGGGGTCCTGAGAATCCTGGTCGGGCAGGTAAACCTGTGCCGGTGTCTGGTCTCGTCGCCCTGCCTGTCGGTTTTCGTTCCGATGCTGAGTTTCCAGACCCTGGGACCGGCATCGTCCCGGTTCCAGTGGCATCACCTCCGGCGGACACGGCGATGTCCGCACCTGAGCATCCGGCCGGGTCGACTGGCTGACCTCGGAATGGGGCCTCTCCAGTAACAACCGGGAGGTGAAGTTCTATCGCCTCACCCGGGAAGGAAAGCGCCAGCTGGCCGAGCAGAACGCCCAGTGGGACCGCTACGTCAAGGCCATGGACCGCGTACTCAAAGCCTCGGGAGCATGGGCATGAGCGGGACGGACGACTACCGCCGGCTGCCGTGTGCTACTTCAGCGCCCCCTCGATCTCGGCGATCGAGACCCCCAGCAGGCGTTGGACGACGGGGACCAGCGCGGGGAGGGTCGATGCCGACCCGGTTCCGGCCTCAGGGACCCGGTCAGGGCGGGAGCGCTCCGCGGTCCTGCTTCTCTCCCACTATGACTCGATCCCAGAGTGACCGGGGGCCTCGGACGCCGGGGTCTCGGTGGCCGTCATCCTGGAGGTGGCCCGGATCCTGCGGACCGCCCCGCCGTTGCCGAACGACGGCATCTTCCTGATCACCGACGCCGAGGAATACGCCCTGCTGGGGATCCTGATCGGGGCCTGGGCGTTTGGTCGCTGGTCGAAGTGATCGTGGGGCCCCGGTCTGTCCTGGGGGGTCGGCACACTCTGGACCCTGATCGCACTGGTCGCCGTGCTACTCCTCCCGATGGGAAGCTACCTGCTCCTAGTGGGCGCTCGTCGCGGGCCTGACCGGGCAGGCCGTTCTGCTCGACGATGTCCGACAGGTCCTGGAGGACTCCGTGGCTACTCCCCCACGACGGTGTGGATAGAGATAATGCCATCTCTTGACGGTGGTTGATCTCCGTGGATGAAGCAGATCGGTATCGGTGTTCCCGCATAGAAGCCGATCAGCGCTGGGGAACGGGATACCGTTTCGAGTCGAGCGTCAAAGAGTTGATGGACAATCCGGGCCAGGGATCTCGGATGGTACGACGATATGGCTTCTACCACGCAATCCACACTGATGGCAGGATTCCTCCATTGCATCACGACAGCTGAAGACGCCGTGACGGTGCGCTTCAGGTCACAGAAGGCAGGCAGTCGGACCCTCTCCAGAGACTCGGTGAGAGATGAATGAGCGAGCCCAAGGCATTCGGCAATGTCTTCCGATGCCTCCCGCTTGGGGATGCTCAGCATGTATCTAATAATGGCCTTGAGAATCTGCTGTTCCCGGTCATCCAGGAGGTCCGATCGGGACTCGAACATGAAGAATGTCTGGCTCATGTTCGGATACGCATCAATCGTCGGGATTCTAACGCGTAGGAGACTCCCATTTGCCTGTTGGGATCGATCGCCCTCCAACACAACCTTTTTGATCAAGTGGCTCGGGAACCGGCTGCCTTTGGGAATCCAGCCATCCACACCCACCTTGGATCGTCGCGCTATATAGTCCGGGTTCCTCTCCACGGTCAGTGGGTGTATCTGACAGGCCGGCTGCCGTGCACGGATCCAACCCACCTCATCGAGACCGTCACCGTCGGGGAGGTAAATGTCCAAAAAGATGAATTGGAATGGACGTTCCTCGATACGTTTGCGAAGATCCCGAACGGAGTATGCGTGTTCCACATCGATATGTCGGTACTTTTTCAAGATTGAAGATACGGACCAATGAATGCTCTCATCGTCATCCACCACCAGAATATGTATCGGACAAAGACGGGACATTTTGCCTTGAACCGGTTAAGAGTAATGGCCGTTCTGTCGTAAGAACTGGAATAGCCATACAAGTGTTTACATGAAAAAGAAGAAGAAGAATTCCTTCATATATACCGCGATTCCGTTCCCTGGTTCATCACACTGATAAATGTTCCGTCCATACCCTTTTTCTATATCGATATCTCGGTATGATCTGTCTGTCAGGCTGGCCGCGTAATTGCATCCGGTTCGACACGCCAGATCACGCGGTTTCCTATTTCCCGGGTGGCACACCATGGGTGATTCACAGTTCTCCCCGGACTGGTTCCGCACGACCGGTATTCCTGCTCTGGACAGGTACTTTCCACGAGATGGATCGGGCTCCAACACGACCGGTCCACAGCTCGTTCCCAAACTGGTGCGTAAGTCCCTTGATACCGCCATAGAGGCCGGTGCCAGCGACCTCCACTGGGAGCCCGGGCCGGATGCCGTTGTCCTGAGAACCCGCTACGACGGCACCCTTGTCTCCGAGCATCGCTTCGATGCCGCCCTTGGACCCAAGATCACTACCCACCTGAAGGCTCTGGCTGACCTGGACATCACAGAACGCCGGCGGCCTCAGGATGGGCGGTTGACATGGAAGGTGGACGGTCGGCGGATCGACCTTCGCATGTCCACCGTACCGGGTGCTTACGGAGAAAAGACGGTCCTGCGGATTCTGGATGCCGAACGACTGCCTGGGGACCTGACCCGACTGGGGATGGACCGTCGTACCGAGCTGGCCCTGCTGCGGGCTTCCGAACGGGCTCGGGGACTCATCCTGGTGACCGGCCCGACCGGCAGTGGCAAGTCCACGACCTTGTACACACTCCTGAAGTCCATGGATCGGGCCACCCGCAACGTCATGACGGTGGAGGATCCGGTCGAATACGAGCTGGACGGCATCACCCAGGTGGCCGTGGATGCCCGTATCGGCCGGACCTTCGCCTCCGTCCTGCGCTCCTTCCTGCGGCAGGATCCCGACGTGCTGCTGGTGGGCGAGGTGCGCGACCTGGAGACGGCCGAGATCTGCATCCGGGCCAGCCTGACCGGCCACCTGGTTCTGAGCACCCTGCACACCAACGATGCTCCAGGAGCGGTTGTCCGGCTGCTCGACATGGGAGTGGCCCCCTTCCTGCTTGCCAGCAGCCTCTCTATCGTATGTTCCCAACGCCTGCTCAAGCTGCTCTGCCCGGTCTGCCGGTGTGCCGATCCTCAGGCCGGCGCCTTCGCTGAGCCGTACGGTCTGGACGGACAGGTCGGTGTGCGGGCGGCTACCGCAACAGGGTGCGAAGCCTGCAGAGGTACCGGGGTCACAGGCCGGATCGGTGTCTACGAAACCCTGATCGTCAGTCCGGAGATCGAGGCGGCAATCCGGGACCGAGCCCCTTCGAGCGAACTGCTCGCTATCGCCCGCTCCCAGGGACTGGTCCCGTTGATCGACCAGGGGCTGCGCTTGGTCAACGAGGAACAGGTGTCGATACGCGAGGTCGTCTACCAGATCCTGTCCGCCCAGACTACGGGAGTCGTGTCATGAGACGATCGTCTCCAAGAGCGGCCCTTCAACGCCCACACCTCCGATTCCTCCGATCCGGCCTCACGGCCCTGATGGTGCTCGGGATGATGCTCGGAGTGGTGCTCGCCGGAACGGGCACACCGGTGCGGGCCCAACCGGGCCGAACAGCCCTGCCCGACACGCTCGTCATCCGGGACGTTGAGTTCGAGAGCGTCCCGGCCGGAGTGGCTCTGCGCAGCCTGGCCCGGCTCTACGGGATCAACCTCTCGGTCGAGGAGGGGTTGGACCTGCCGATCACGGTCCACCTGAGCCGGGTTACGGTCGAGGAACTGATGCAGCACCTCCGGCTCACCTACCCACTGGAGATCCGCCGGGAGGAAGGGATTTGGCATGTGCGGCGCCGGCAGGAGGCGGACCGCCGGCAGGACCTGCATCTGCTCTGGCAGAGCGGGCGCCTGCAACTGGAAGCCGCCCAGGTCCGGCTGGACTCGCTGGGTGCGGCCCTGGCCCGCCATGGCGTGCTGACCCTGCTGCCGGGCACGCTCGGCGACCACCGGGTCTCGGGCTACGTGAGTACGGCCAATCCTGAAGAGGGCGTGCGATCTCTGTTGCGTTCCCACGGACTGGAACTGCTCCGCGAAGCGCCCGGTGTTTACCTGGTCCGGGAGGCGTCCGCCACCTCAAGTCAGCCCACGTTCGAACTCTTCGCTGAAGGGGACCAGGTAACCTTCCGCCTCATCGGTGCCCCCCTGGACCAGGTCCTGCGGGAACTCGCCCGGGTCCTGCAGTGGAACATCTTTTTCTACGGCGAAGTGAAGGGAACGGTCAGAGCCACCGCCGAGGCCCTGCCGGCCAACCGGGCGCTGGAACTGTTACTGGTGGGCACCGGATTGGGTGTGCGGATCGAGGAGAGTTCCCTGTTGGTGGGTGATGCCCGTCTGCTCGAGTTCGGCGAGGCGCGCCTGATCGTACTGAACCACCTGAAGGTCGAGGGGCTCATCGAGCGGATCCCGGAGAACCTGCTTCAGGCCGTGGCCCTGCAGGCCATCCCCGAGCAGAATGGACTGCTGGTCTCCGGACCTACTCCAGCCATTAACGCGGTCGAGTCTTTAGTGGCGGCCATTGACCACCCCGTCCAGCAGATCCTCTTCGAGACTCTGGTCGTGGACTTCTTCGACGAAGCCAGTTCAGAACTGGGCGTAGAGTTGGGAGTAGGTGCTCCCAGGGATTCCACTTTCGCCCAGGCCTTCTTCCCGGGGATCGACGTAGAGACCCGGGGCAGTTACCTCAAGGGGCGGCTCTCGATCTCCGACAAGTTCCTCAACCTGCCGGTAGTGGGCGAACTCCCCGACGACTTCTACATCCGGCTCAGAGCCCTTGAAAAGGCAGGCCGGGTGCGGGTGCGTTCCCGGCCGCAACTGGCCACCGTGAACGGCAACCCCGCCACACTCACCGTGGGTACCACCCAGTACTTCCTGATCCGCTCGGAAACTACCTTCGCCCAGCAGACGGTCCAGACCCGCATCAGCGAACAGTTCGAGACGATCGAGGCCAACATGACCCTGAGTATCACCCCCTGGGTCACCGCCTCGGGCGAGATCGTCACCCGGATCAAGCCGGAGTTCAACACCCCGCAAGGTTCTCTGAACTCACAGGTCCCCCCGACCATCAACCACCGGATCGTGGACACCACCGTCCAGTTGCGGGACGGGGAGACCATTATCCTGGGCGGACTGGTTCAGGAGACCATCAGCGACGAGGAACGCCGTTTCCCGATCCTCTGGCGCATTCCGCTGTTGGGTCGCCTGTTCGTGAGCAAGGCCAAAGTGACCACCACCTCCGAACTGATGATCTACCTCACCCCCCATATCTATGACCCGGGGCAGCCACAAGGTCCCCCCGGTGAAGTCGGGGGCACACCATGAAACGGCTGCTGCTGCGTCCCCTCCCGGACGGAACCCTTGTCTATCGATGGGCAACTTCGTCCGGTGTTGATGATGGGATTCGGTCTGTATGTGATGACAGGATGCCGTTGGAAAGTGATGACGGAATGCCGCTGGAATGTGGGGAACGGGACGCCGTGATCGCGCAGGCTTGTTCCGAGGGCCTCGACGGTCAGGTTCTGGTGCCCCCTGAGCTTTGTTACCGCTATCCGGTCCTGCCGGTCGTCATCCTGCGCCGAGGCGGCCGCACTTGGCTGCGCACACTCCAGCAGGTCTTTACCGGGGTGCCCCTGTCCTGGTCTCTGGAGGGTGCCGGAGAACGCACCTGCAGCCCGCTCCCCGTACCGCTGCTGGTTCGTCCCGAAGCTCCAAGGCCGGTCCGGCTGGGTCTTCTGGCCGGGTTGATGCTGGCCGGTCTGCTCCTGGGCGGTGCCCTCGATGCCCGGCACCGAAGGCTTCAGGTTCAGTCAGACACGATCGAGGAGCAGGTGACGATCCTGGGACAACAGCGCACCCGCCCTCCCCGGGAAGATCCACGGACCACGACCACTCTGGGACAGACCGATCGGGTCGTTGCCTTGGAAGGATGGGCTTCCTGGATGACCGCCCACCTGCTGGCCGCAACCGCGGGTACGGTCAATATCCGGGAGGTTCGGACCGGCTGGCTGCCGCCGCTGGAACTTGGCGCACCCCGGCTGCCTGAAGCACTGGGCTGGGAACTACATCTGACCGATACCACCCCGAAGCGCCTTCAGCGCGTGGCGTCCCGGCTGACCGCACTCGGCCTGCAACTCGAACGCATCCGGGAGGAGCGGTCCGCGGACGGCGCTGCCGGTCCCCAGACCGTCCTGACCGGACAATACCTCCTGACTACCCCGCCCTCAGGAGTCCCCCCGCATGAATGAACGGATCGGGATCCCGCCGGACTGGGTACAGCGTCCCGAGACCCGCTGGGCAGCCGGGGCACTGCTCCTGGTCCTGACCGTTCTGAGCTGGGTCGACGTCCTGGGTACCGGGCTGGCGATACGGCGAGTTCAGGATGAGGTCACCCTCCGAGGACAGCGTCTCGCCGTACTCCGGCAGGAGCAGGCGGAAAATCGACCCTCGCCGGTTACTGAACGCCCGAACACTGTGGTGCCGCGTGAGGCGTCGCTGTCGCGCATCCTCGCCGGACTGGCCTCGGCCGCCGATGGAGCCACCGCCTCCCTGCTGGACGTGGACGCCGCCTCAACAGTCACCGGCACCACTCCCGTCACGACTCGGATCCGGCTCTCCGGGGATCCCGGCCGGGTAGCGGCGATTCTACGGGAACTGGAGCAGGGACCGGCCCACCTGCTGGTCTCCGCCGTTACCGTGCAGCTCCCCGTGGCCAACTTCGGGACTACGACCTGGATCGTCGGTGGGGTTCTGCCATGACCGCCCGAAAGAGATGGGTACGCTTCGGCGTTCATGTCCTCTTGACCATCCTGGCCGTTGTGGTGTGGGGGTACGACGTCCACCTGGCTGTCCGTCCCGTGTCACCCCTCATGGGCGCGGAACAGGACATATCCATCCAGCGCAGCGCGGTCCCAACCACCTTCTATCCCTGGCAGCAAAACCGGCTGCCGGCCATCCCGTGGCGGATGGAGGCACCTCTGACCGTCTCCACCACCGGGAACGGCTCAAGCGGCCCTTCGATACCCGACCTGGAACTGATCGGGATCTTTCACGCCGAGGGTCGGGAAGCGGCCCTGCTGCGACTCCGCGACACGGACCAAACCTTCCTGCTCCGAGGTCGGGAGTCTGCCTACGGGGTGACCCTGGTCTCGGCCGACCGGGATAGTGTGACCCTGAACTCCGGTTCCAAGTCATGGCGACTTGCGCTGTCCTCCCGCCGGGGAGGCAAGGAATGACCGCCTGCGCCCGGTCATCTACCCACCCTCCTGGGGCGTGGAACGGGGGGTTCGCCCTGGTCACGGTGCTATGGCTGGCCATGATCGGGTTCCTGGGAACCGGTTTTCTGCTCGGAATGATGGGTTCCCGGCGCCAGGCCATCCAAAAAGTCCGGGAATCGCTCGAGGACCGCTTGGCTCTGGAAGAGGCCGTCGGTCGGGTGGCCGCTGACCCGGGCTTTGTACCCCTGTCCTGTGAAAATATCCGGGACACCCTGCTCACTGTGGGGGATCCGCCGAGACCGATACGGATCGAGATCCGGCGCTGGGGTCTCTGGGCGGTGGCGGAGTTCTTCAGACCGACCGACAAGGATTATCCTGCTTCATCATCTCTCCTTGCCCGGCGGATCCTCTTCGGAGCCCGCACTGCCCCACCCGGTGTGGTCGCCTACCTGCGTACCAACCCTTACCCCCTGGTACTCGCCAATGAAGTTCGGGTGGAGGGCATCGTGGCTCTCCAGGACAGTATCCAGACCGCATCGTGGCGGGGATTCCGCTACCGTTATCCTCGACCGGTCTTCCGTCGTGCCGTCGCACCCTTCGAGCCGGTGGACTTCTGGCAGGATCTGCCCGACCGGGTACATGGCTGGATCAGCGACCCGGCAACGGCGCCCGACGGCGTGCGAATCCATAGGGACGGGTTCGGACTGCTCCCCCCGTTGGACCCGGGCGTACACCTGATCGTGGTGGATGGTGATGCCCGTCTTCGGGGGCTCTGGAACAACCGGCTTCATGCCCTCTACATCACCGGCGATCTCGAACTGATGCCGGGCACCGTCTTCCGGGGACAACTGCTCGTGGAAGGACGGGTTCGGACCCGGCAGGCGCGACTCGAGTGGCCTACTTTACTGGCAGTACGGGGACGGGACGATCCATCCGCTACCGAAGTCGAGTTGCTGGAGGGGACTTCCCTCTCCGGATGTCTGGCCGTCGTCCCCGGGAACCGGGTAGCCACCCGTCTGCTCGGCCGGCACACCCCCACCTTCTACCTCAATGAAACCTCCGAACTGCACGGCACGGCTTATGTGCGGGGAAGCGTTCAGATGAACGGCCTGCTGCAGGGTTGGATTGAGACCGATGAGACGATGGCGCGCGTCGAGAACGGCACCTACCACAACTGGCTCCTCCAGGGGATCTGGCAACCCGCGGACCGTTCCATGGCCCAGATCCCCTTCCCGCTCACCCTGCAGATTGGAGGAATGCAGACGGTGGTGATAGAGGGACTGCGATGACGATCCAACAGGCGGAACCGGCGGAAAGGGGATTTACCCTGATCGAGTTGCTGATGGCCACGCTGCTGTTGAGCCTGGTGATCCTGCCCGCGTTGGCCAACGTCTCGGTCTCACTGGAACGCCTTGAACGACGTCAGAAGAACCTCCTGGTAGCGCACTCCCTCGCCCTGGAGTGCCTTTCCAAACCAGAGCCGGAGAAAGGGATCCCGACCCTCCGGGATACGCTTATGGCGGACGGCGATCACTACCGAATTGTTGAGACCAAGTCTCTACTTGAGGGAGAGGACAGCCACTGGATCTGCATCCTGATCCGTCAGGAAGGTCGATGGGACACCCTATGGACGATCACACGGCATCGCGTACGGGCCAACGACACGGCTTTACGCTGATCGAGCTGGTCGTGACGATTACCCTGCTGGGCATCGTGCTGGCGAGCGCTGCCCTATTGGGCCGTCATGCCGTTGATCCGATTCGGAAAATGACGCGAGCGGCCGGCCAATTGATCCAGATCCAGGACTATGCCTACCTGGCTCGGCGCATGGACGAGATCGCCGTTCTGTTGTCCTGGAGCGACACGACGCTCTGTTACCTCGACGAGCAGGGCAACCAGAAGGAAATCGTCCTCACCCGCTATTCGTGGGGCAACGGAGACATTCGTTGTCGGATCGCACTCGAGCCGTCTGCGAATCGTCCAGATCAAGCTGCCCTCGATCCGATACCTGTTGATGTCGTACTCCAGACTGCGTCGTCCCAGATGGCTCGACTCAGAATCTGGATTACTTCCGAGATTACCCCCGTTGACACACTCCTCTTTACCCGTCGTGTAGCGTCAAGACAGCCATAGAGCGATCCGAGATGCCCAACCCATCCTGCGCAATGGACTGTAGACCACCCCCCCTGATCGCCAGAGATCCGGCCATGTTGCGGGTCGTGGCCGAAGCCGATCAATTGGCGGCATTTCACACGACCACCGTACTGATCGAGGGAGAGACCGGAACCGGGAAGGAGCTTGTCGCTCAGCATATCCACCATCATTCACCGAGAAAGGATGGTCCATTCATCGTCGTAGATTGTGCGACGATCCCCTCGACACTCATGGAAGCCCACCTGTTTGGTCATGAGAAGGGTTCTTTCACGGGGGCCGATTCGACTCGCAAGGGATTACTTGAACTGGCTGATACCGGAACGCTCTTCTTCGACGAGATTTCGAACCTCAACGAACGCACCCAATGCACATTGCTTCGCTTTCTCGAAACTCATGAGGTCAACCGGATCGGGAATGGTCACCCTGAACGCGTTGATGTGCGCGTCATCGCTGCCAGCAACCAGGAAGTGGAGAATCTCGTCAGGAGGGGCGGGTTCCGATCCGATCTATATCATAGACTGACTGTTGGACGTATCTGGATACCCCCGATTCGGAAGCGATCAAGGGATATCGAACCACTTCTCTACCACTTCTTGAGCACTTGGTCCGAACATCATCGAAAAAAGATGCCATCACTGACTAGAGAAGCGAAAGACCTCTTTCTGTCCTATCAATGGCCCGGAAATGTGCGACAGATCCGTAATGCCGCTGAGTTCATATTGATCCGGGCGCAGGCCGATCATATCGAATCCGATTTGGTGTTGTCTTTCCTGCTCGGGCTCAGATTCGAGCAGATTGTAGAAAGAGCCACTCGATACGGCGGGTATCTTCGAGACCGTGCGTTTCTCTGCAACTTCATCGGGACCTGGCAACAGACCAATGGTCACGTGGGCAGAACCGCAGATATTCTGGGAGTTTCAAAGGCATCTATATCACGATTCGTTCAGTCAATAGGACTTAGGGAGTTCTTATGATTGCTCAGTAGCTCCGGTCAGCTGCTACTCACGGAAGACCCGGAAGAGCCCGGAACTCATACCTTGGTAGGAACTCTAGGAACTGGGGGAACACCATCCGGCCATCGAACATGCCTCAATCCCCTCTGCATGGGTGCAGAGGGATGAAAGCAGGGAACCGAGTTCAAGTCGATAAATCCTAATAACGTGTTATCTTCTCGTTTGGCCTTGAGTTGGAAGGATAGAAACGAACGTTAAGCGGACAGTAGTACCATAATATATATTATTATTTACTCTTTTCTTTTGCTGTATGCGTACACAAATACTAATAGCATTGTTAGTATCATCATCACATTTACATCTTTAAACTCATACGACAGATTAAGTATATAGTACGATGTACACAATGTGATCACAAGAATGTCTAACAACATATCTTTAACTATACCTCTGGCGATAGTTCGCCGTTTTATTATTGTAATTATGTGTAGGAATAGCCTAGGGATAAAGATGAGGTAATAAAGTATCGCTATATTTTTTGTGCTAGCCAAAGAATAGCCTGATATTATAAGAACCAAAGAAGTAAGTATGGCAATGTACGTTACAACACACAATGATGAATCATATAATGAATTGATTCTTGCATTGTAACTATATATAGATATCCACATTACATAGACAAGCGCAATAAAAATCAATACATATAATAGAATCCGTGATAGTAAGGTGTCTGTGAATAACCAGTATAATATCGCAACAATCCCCAACATGGCTATTGTCAATATATGCGGGCGATGTAACCGACTTGGCATTTTTAGTCTCTCATTCTAAGTAGTGTTTATAAGAAGGAGATTTTGTTAGTGTTCGTATTTAATAGTAAAAGCTGGCATATCTAGTAACTTGCCTACCGAAATGTCTGAGGCATCAATCCCATAAAATGCTAGTATACCAATAAGAATGGCTATTTCCGGCTTCGCCCTTGTGGCAATAGCCGTCGGTCCTCCGCCAAGGACAAGGGCATCAACGATATCTTGGAATATTCTCCACATGTCTTCACACCTGTGAACCCAGTCCATGTCAAGGTCCCGACTCCCAACACTAATTTTTTCAATATCACCAGATTCTTGATCGAATACAAACTTGACTGGCCCAGGCGGATCACTCCCATCTATTGGATCCAGGCCTGTCGGATCAAGCCATCGCAAGGGATTGTTGTTCGCGAAGCAGTAATAGCTCCACCCCACTCGGGCCGGATCCGGGGCCACGAACCTTCCGATGTCGGGATTGTAGAACCTTGCCTCGAAATAGTACAAGTTCAACGAGAGGTCGGTGTCGTACTCCTTGGCTCCGAACCGGAACCGGCTGCCGGTACTTCCGCCGTCCACCTCACTGCGCAGTTCCTTACCGTAGGGGAAGTAGTCGTAGCCTGCCACGGCCGTGCTGTCTGTGCTCACCACGGTGCGCACGTATCCCAGATGGTCGTTCAGGGTGTAGTAGGTCGTCGGAGAGCTGTTCGTGCCCTTGATGATCGCGACCAGTCCGTACGGTCCCCAGACGTAGCGCTCGACATCAACTTCCTCACCATCATCCTCGAAGACCGCCAGGACCCGCCCCTGCAAGTCCCGGATGTAGTCGGTCGTGACCCCGTCGATGGCCGTGTTCGTCTTCTGCAGCCGCCGGTTTTCCTTGCCGTAGCGCATCTGGAGCGTGCCGCCGCTCATCGTGATGTCGTGGAAGGCCGCGCCCGGGAAATGGTAGGTCGCGCTCGAGAACCCGGCGTAGGTGTCCTTGGTCTGCCGGCCGCTGTCGTCGTAGTCCCAGTTGTCGTCGCTGGTCAGGCTGCTGAGGTCATCCACCCGGTTGGTGTTCGCCTCGTCCCCATCGTAGTTGTAGGTCCAGGAGGTGCCCCGGTTCAGGGTGGTGAAGTTCCCGTTGTCGTCGTAGGCGTAGGTGACGTCCCCCCAGGTCCCCCCCTCCCCCGCGCTGTCCCGGTCCGCTGCGGTGAGCTGGTCCCGGCTGTCGTAGCCGAAGGTGTAGTAGAACACGCTGGCCGAGATCTTCGTGTTGATCGAACGGATCTGGGAGATGTTCCCGTTGTACTGGGCGCTCCAGCCCGTGGATGGGCCGCTGGTGACCTTGGCGTCGTAGCCCAGCTCCATGGCGAACCGGTCGGTCCCGATGCTGGCCGGATCGTTGATCTTGGTCAGGAATCCTCGGTCGTTGTAGGTAAAGTCCACCGTCTGCACGCTGTTTCCCAAGACCTGCTGGGAGACCTGCCCCCGGGCATTGTAGGTGTATTCCGTCGTGGCCGTACCCGGCTTGGAGTCGCTGGTGGCGTGGTAGATCCGGTAGAGCCGTCCCGCCGAGTCGTAATCGTACCACAGGAAGAACCGGGTCGTGCTGTTTCCCGAGTCGTAGCTCACCTTGCGCAGCCGGCCGCCGGTGTCGTACTCGTAGTCGGTGTCAGTGGTGTCGAATCCCGCCACCGCCTGCCGCACCCTGGTGACCCAGCCTTCCCGGGCGTACTGGTACCACTCGTAGTTCTCTGCGTCGCTGCTTTCGGTGTCCCAGTTCCCCTCGTACTTGGTCAGGCGTCCCTTGGGGTAGGTCGTGCCCGAACCGAAGGCGTCCGCATCGTAGGTGTACTTCTTGCGCCACTCGTCGGCGTCCTCCCCGTAGGTGCTGATTGGATCCGTGGGAACCCGGGTAAACCAGGAACTGCTCTGATCCTGTTCCTTGCCGATCCGGGTGGGACGGCCGAAGGGATCGTAGATCGTGGTCCAGAAGTCGTCTCCGGCGGCATCGGCGGCTTCCTGGACCCAGATCGGCCGTAAGGCCCTATCGTAGACCGTCCGGGTGGTCCCCTGATCGGGCTCTCCCCGCTCGATCTCCCGGCCGAACCGGCCGTAGGTGATCAGTGTGCCCAGGGCACTCGACATCGAGAGGTTGGTCCGGGGGGGCAGGATGATGTAGTCGGATCCCAGGGCATCCCGCCAGGTCTTTGCCTCGTAGTCGCTCGCCGTGGACTGTTCGAAGACCGTCCCGTCCCGGTTCAGCCACTCCTTGTGCGCCACACTGTTCTCGTCCGTACGGGTGCGGGTCAGGTATTCGTGTCCGTCCACCGTCTCGATCCCGTAGGCCAGGCTCACCTGCGGCCGGCCTGCCGTGTCCATGGTCGGGAAGGTGGTCCGGTAAGGGCGGCGCCGCGGGTCGGACTCGTACTCGAACAACGTGCTGTCCGCATTCCCGTACGCGAAGGCGGTGTTGTGGTAGGCGTGCGTGGCGTTGGAGAGCTCGTAGGGGGTGTATTCCGCCCGCTGGGTTCCGTCCGGGCCGTACCCGAAGGAAGAGATGATGTCATAGGTGCCGTGCCGCAGGTGGGTCTGGATCTTGCGGCCCAGCCCGTCGGTGAACTCCGTGGTGTGTGTGCTGTCGGTGGACCCTCCGTAAGTGAAGAAGTTGATCTTCCGCACATAGTTCGGTTTGGTGGAATCGAAGTCCCCGGTGCCGCTTAGGTCCCGCGCGTAGGCGTAGTCGGTGCGTTGGAGGGTCACCGAGCTGTGGTTTTGGACCCGGCTCGGACGCAGGTAGTCGTCGTAGGTGAAGTAGGTGAGGCTGCTGTTCTCGTCTTCTTCCGAGGTCTTCAGCCCTGTGTTGCCGTCCCAGTCCGTCCTGGTCATCAGGTCGTTGCCGTTGTCGTCGCTGGAACCCTTCAGACGACGCACCCCGGTCAGGAAGCGGTGCTGCAGCCCGGTGGCCGCGTTGCTCAGGTTGCTGCTGTTGTCCCCGTAGTAGTACTTGGTGATCGCTCCCTCGCCGTCCTCCTCGACCAGCACGTGCCCGTAGGCATCCATGCTCGTCACTTCCCGTACCACCACTTTCTCGTCGGTGTTGGTGGGGGGATCGGCCGGCAGGGTGGTGTCCCCGGCGGCGGTGGAGGCCGTCCATACCCACTCCTTCTGGGGGTAGTAGTAACTTGATCCATACTGGGCGAAGGTGGTCCACATTACTTGAAGAGGGCTCGTCCTGTTCCCGTAAGTGGTCGATCGGGTCTCCTCCCGGATCACTTCCTTCCAGACGGCATCTAATTGGTGGGTGCCGTCGGCATCCATGTCGGTGAACTCTTCGAAGGCATACTCGATCTGCCGGGTCCGCCAGTAGCTGTCCACGCTGTCGGGCCCACTCGCGTACCCCCGCGGCCGGAAGGGACTGACCTGCTCCCGGATCAGGTAGGGTTTGCCGTTCGTGCCGAGGTGATGGTACTCGGTGTCGGTCACCAGGGAGTCCGAGCCCTGATAGGTCACACTGCGGATCAGCGCATAGCGGCGCCAGGCGATGGTGGTGTCTTCGGGTGTGTAGTCCAGTTTCTCGACCAGACTGCTCGCGTTGTTGTAGGTGAGCGTGAGGTCGAAGCTGCCCCCGTGGGAACCCATCGAAGGATAGACGACGTATTCGGTGCTCCCGACGCCGTCCGGCGGGGTGACCCGCATCCGGTGGTAGTATTCCTTCTTGTCGGCCGACGAATAGATGGAGTCCAGCGGAGCATAAACGGTCGTCATGTCGTCCTCGCCCATCTGGTGATCCAGGGAGACCGACCGCACGATCCACATGTTGTTGATCGGACCGCTCACCCCGTACCCCAGCGTCTTCTGCCCTCCTTCCGGATAGGTGATCTCCTCCAGGGCTCCCGGGTTGGGCGTGCCGGACCGGTAGTTGAAGCTCCAGGCGGGCAGGCCCGCCGCCTGGCTGGGGTGCCGCTGCTGCACCGAACTGAGCAGCAGCTTCTGGGTGGAGCTCGAGCTGTGGTAGCCGTAGGAGAAGTCGTACTTGGCCCGCACCGTGCCGGCCGCCGAGTCCTTCAATACGAAGTAGTCCAGCCGCTGCTGCTCATAGATCTCCGACCACCAGTTCCCATCCCCCGGATAGTCCGTCCGGCTCTCCCGGGTGAACTCCACCACCCGCCCGGAGGCATCGTCGGTGATCCGGTAGAGATAGCTCGCCTGGGTGTAGAGCAGCTCCTCGTCGTCGTTGAACTCGGCCGTGACGTCCTGGTAGGTGATCGTGATGCTGTTCTGACCCGTCGCATCCTCGATCCGGGTGAGGTCCCACCGGTAGGGCACCAGCATATAGTCGACGAGTTCCTCGTCGTTCTCCAGGGAGATGTAGGTGTAGCGCACGTGATCGAAGGTGTAGGTGTTGCCGGCCAGATCGGTCATGGTGTAGCTCTCGATCCAGCCCGACTGGGTGTCGGGATCCTCGTCGGGATCCTCGTCGGGATCCTCCTCGGGATCCTCGAAGGTGGGCTCCACCTTCCAGTGCATCCGTTCCCGCAGGACCGGCAGCAGACTCCCGTCCCCGTCGTTGAGGGAATGCCCGTCCTCGATGCCGTTCCAGATGAGCCCGTAGCGGAAGTGGTTCTCATCCAGGTCCAGCGCCACCGGTCCGACTCCCTCTTCCCAGATGTAGTGTTCCATCTCCAGCAGTTCGGCCCAGAAGTAGGGCGCTTCCAGGGCCCAGCCCATGCCCACCCAGGAGGCCTGTCCGCTGTCGGTCAGATAGGGCCACCCCTGGTCGCCGGGGGCGTTGGGGTCCCCTTCCATCCGCTTCACATCGCTCAGGTAGGTGAGCTGGATCGGGAAGCTCACCGTCCCGCGACCCTGGAGTTCGAAGAGCGGGAGCTGCAGCCAGGCATCCCCGGTGCAGAGATCCACCTCCTGGTGCATCTCGCCGGTCACCACCCGGGTGTGGCGGGGCAGTACCGGGGCGCCCCGGATGGTCTCCTGCTGAGCGGCGGCGGGCCGGGGTGCGGTCATAGCCGTGACCACGACCACCAGCAACAGAAAGGGCCGGAATACAGAGCGGGGGCGGACTGTCATTCCTGATGGACTCATGACCGCGGACCTCCGTGGGTGTCGGTTCCGGTCCGTTGCCGGGATGGGTTATCCCGATCCGGACCACTGCACGCCATCCACAGGAGAGTGCACAGAATGTGCCAACAGCCGGGTGATTGGCCTAACACATTGCCGGACAATCAGATAGCGAGAAATCGCATAAACGGCGGCAGGGGCTGGAAAGGGCCCTTACTGAAACGCATTGCCGGAAAATCGGCGGGAAAATCAGTGGAACTCGTTGTCCGAAAACAGGTTATGCCAACCTGCTTGAACTGAAACGTTTCGGCCAGGAGTGTTTCAGTAAGGATTTCAGCAGTGTCTAACGTTATGACAATCAAGCAGTTACATTTTGTCATCAACTGAAACACGATGCGAAAGCGGTACGAAGTTCCAATAATAGTGCGTGATATTTATGGGATCAGGCCCTTCTATCTCCTTGACCGGCAACAGGTTATCCGAGCACCCCGGATACTGAAACAGGGGGTCGAAAAGGAGGGTCTCCGGGACCGTCTGTAACCTGTTGCCGGGTAAGATGTTGCGGGGGTTTTGGAGTCCTTAGGAAAAGGGCGTTTCAGTTAGAGGGGGCGGCGAAGATCTTTCGTGGCTGATTATCATCCACAAAACGGTTGATTAACAGCCATGGGTATCCTATCGCCCCGACCATGATCCAAAGCCATCTCGAACGCCCGCCCCGACGACTTCCCCGACGCCCCGGTGGAGGAGTAGTCCTCCATCCAGGTCAGTCCAGGACGATCCCGGGACCTATTCCACTTCGTGGACCGCGCCCCCCCAGTTGTCGGGGGCCAGCACCCGGGTCTCGGCGGTGATGCCCTCGTCGCGCCAACGCAGGGCGACGGCCGTGCCGATGTCCTCGACCTGTTCGAGGGTCCCTTCCACCAGCCAGCAGAGGGTGGGGCCGCTGCCGCTCAGCCAGACGGCGTGGGCGCCGCACTCGTAGGCCCGGGCCATCACCTCGTCGAAGGCGGGGACCAGGGGCGCCCGGTGGGGCTGGTGCAGGACATCGCGCACCAGTTCGCGCAGGGACCAGGTGCACCCCTCGGTCAGGCAGTGGAAGAGGAAGAAGGCCCGCTGCTGGCTGGCCACCGCCTCGCGGTGCGGGACGGTCGCCGGCAGGGCCTCGCGGGCCAGTCTGGTGTTCAGGGTGCGATCGGGGATGGAGACCCCGAGCAGGTACTTCTCGAAGAGCAGACCCCGGTGGACCAGGATGTGGTCCCCGCCGGGCAGGGGGGCGGCGGCGGTCAGCCCGCCGAAGAGGGCCGGGGCGGCGTTGTCGGGATGTCCTTCCTCGGCCGCGGCCAGCGCCAACAGGCGCTCTTTGCCCAGGTCGGCCTCGGCCAGGGCCTCGCCGGCCAGCAGGCCGGCCACGAAGGCCGAGGCGCTGGAACCCAGCCCCCGGGAGACCGGGATCTCACTGCGGGCCTCCACCCGCACCCGTCCCTCCACCCCCACCCCGGCCGTCTCCCAGACCCGCCGCAGGCCCCTCACGGCCAGGTTGTCCTCATCGAGGGGGACCGGGGCCGGCGGGCCCTCGCCCTCCCCCGACCAGACCACCTCCCAGGCGACATCGGCGGCGGTGGCCATCACGAAGCGCCCTTCCACCGTGACCTTCAGCCGCAGGTAGAGGTCGAGCGCCAGGCCGAAGAGATCGAAGCCGGGACCCAGGTTGCTGGTCGAGCCGGGTACCACCGCCTGCACGGTTCGGGTCATAGCGGGAGCGCCTCCAGCGCATCGGTCAGTTCCACCGCGGCCAGGACCGCACCCGAGCGGGCGAACCACGCCAGGGTGTCCGCGTCGGTGGAGCCCGAGAGACAGTAGACGAAGTGGAGCCCCTCATCCCCGGTCACGCTGCGCGCGCCCCGCAGGGCGGTCAGGTCGTCCCGGTTGTCGCCGAAGTAGTAGAGGGGCCGCTCCGGGAGCTCGGCGGTCAGGTGGACGAGCCCGGCCGGGTCGGGCTTGGGAGGGAAGCGGCCGTCGTCGGTGACCAGCCGGGGGGTGTCGATGATCCCCTCCAGGTCGAGCTGTTCGGCGGCCAGCCGGGCCTCGGGGAGGATGCGGCCGGTCAGTATCCCGAGCGGATGGCGGCGGGCCGCCGCCCAGGCCGGTCCCTCGGCCAGGGGCCGCTCCCGCTCCATGCCCCCCACCCCCTTGTAGAAGCGCGGCTCCTCGCCGAAGACCTCGCGGAAGCGGGCCCCCCCCACGTACATCTCCTTGAAGATGCGTTCCAGGCCCTCGCGGTCGATGTCGCGCAGGAGGGCCTCGGCCGTCTTCTCCCCGGCTGTCTCGAGCAGCACCGCGCGGGCGGCCGCCAAGCCCCCGCCGCGGGCGGCGACGAGTTCCCCGAAGCGGGTCAGCGGAGGGGCGCTCTCGGGATGCCGGCTCCACCAGAGGGAGAGCAAAAGCCCCGCCTCGGCCACGTCCCAGTCGTTGTTGAACCCGCCGGCCATCTTCCAGGTGTGGACATCCTCAGCGCGCATCAGGGGGGCCCGGCCGTCCTCGTGCAGGATGACATCGAGGTAGAAGTTGACGCTCTGGGGGATGACTTCGCGGAAGGAACTGTGGACGTCCAGCAGGACCCCGTCGATGTCGAACACCAGGCTCCCCACCCCGTTGGCGGAGGGATCGAAACCAGGGGCGGCGGCCGTCCCCTCGCCCAGTCGGCGCCAGTCCGAGTCCTCGACCAGGGCGCTCAGGAGTTCGAAACGCTCCGCACGACGCTGCGGGGTGAGACCCATCCAGGTGCCTCCGGGATCGGTGAACAGGCTGGCGTCCGGTGGACCGGACCACCGAGCCACTATAATGTAGCGGGTACCCGCCCGGTAGCCTCGGATGGACGGGGCGGGAAGGGGTGAGGGTGCCCCGTTTCAACGCACAGCCACCGAAGACCACGGGGTCGAACGTACGTGACCGAAGAGCGGGACCTCATAGCACGCGCCCGGGAGGGCGATGAGGAGGCCTTCGGGATCCTGGTGCGCCGGCACCAGGACCAGGTCTGGAGAACCGCCGCCCGGCTGGTGGGGGACGAAGAGGCCTTGGACGTGGCGCAGGAGGTCTTCCTCAAGGCCTGGCGCGAACTCCGCCGCTTCAAGGGGAACTCGGCCCTGGGCACCTGGCTCTACCGCATGACGGTCAACCTGGCCCTAAACCAGATCCGGGGCTCCCGCCGCGAACTGGCCCGCCGCGAGCGGTTCGGCCCCGGGGTCTCGGCCCCGGCCCCCGACCCGGAGTCGGCGGCCATGGACGCCGAGACCACCCGGCTGGTCTGGGCGGCCATCGAGGCGCTCCCCGAGCGCCACCGGGTGGCCGTGACCCTGCACCGCTTCGAAGGACTCTCGGCCGCCGAGACGGCCGAGGTGATGGGACTGACCACGGCCGCGGTGGAAGCGCTGCTCCACCGGGCCAAGGGGATGCTGCTGCGGGACCTGGCCCGGCGGGGCCTGGGCGGGGAAGGGGAATCCGGCCCGGGACCCGGAGGGTCCGCCGGACGCGCAAGGAAGGACGGTCCGGTGGAGTCCAAGAGGAGAGGGGAGGACCATGAAGACCACACGAGGTGACAAGCACCCGGCGCGTGAGCGGCTCGCCGACCTGGCGGCCGGCGACATCGCCCCCCGGGAGCGCGAGGCGCTGGACGCCCATCTTTCGGTCTGCCCCATCTGTCGAGAGACGGTCGAACGCCTGGAACGGGTGTGGGAGGGACTGCCCGACCGGGTGCCGGCCGCCGCGCCGGCCGACCTCTGGCCGGCGGTGCGGGCCCGCCTGCACGAGGGCCGTCAGGTCGCCTTCCCCGCTCCGCAGCCTCGCTGGCGGATCGCGGTCTCCTTCGCCGCCGGACTGCTCATCGGGATCGCCGCCTGGAGTCTGGCCACCGGCGGACACGGCCCGACCATAGCGGTCGCCGAAGAACTGGCCGTACACGAATCCCTGATGTTCGGCCTGGAGCCCATCCCGCCGGAATCGATGGGCGGGATCTGGCTCCAGCTGGTGGACGCCCAGAGCGTCGATCCGGAGCGGCAGCAGTGAACGGACGCCGGGTCGGCAACCTGGTCCTGGCCGCCTCGCTCGGCCTGAACCTGGCCCTGGCCGGGGTGCTGGTCTACAACGAGTTCTTCCGGACGCCGACCGTCCCGACCATGTACGGGCGCGGTTCGATGAGCGGCCGCGGGCAGGAGCCGGGTCAGGAGACCCGGGACTGGCGGCGAGACGACAACTGGGATTTCCCCCGGCTGGACCGGGAGCAGCTCGCCCAGATGCGCCGGATGCGCGAAGGGATGCAGGAGGAGATCGGTCCGCTCTGGGAACAGGTCCGGGGTAACCAGGCTCTTATCCAGGCCGAACTGCTGGCCGAGCGGCCCGACACTTCCCGGTTGGACAGTCTGTCGGTGGTCAACGCCCGGCTGCAGGAGCGCATCCAACTGCGCACCCTGCGGCTCATCCTGGAGGAGCGGGAAGTGCTGACCCGGGAACAGTACGAACTTTTCCTGCGCTGGATGGTGCCCGGTTCCTTCGGCCGTCCCGAGACCTCCTACCAGGGAGGCCGGAACCGGCACGAGACCGACCGGCCGGAAGGCCGGCCGCGGGGCACCGAGCCCCCGCCGACTGCGACCGCCCCTCCGCCGCACCGCTGACCCGGGACCCGACCCGGGCCCGGCCGCACGGCCGAGCCCCCTGGCCCCCGTCCGAGCCGCTTCCGAGTCGGCTTGACGGGGGCCTTCGCACACCCCACTTTAAATACGATGATTTCCGTCGCATTTTTCACCCCGCCCGGGGCACGTCCCCGAGAGGCCGCTCCATGTTCAGCCTGACCAAAGCGACCGACTACGCCATCCTGGCTCTGGTCTACCTGGACCAGTCGGAAGAGGCGGCGGTGGTGAGCACCAAGGAGATCGCCGAGCACTACGCCATCCCGGCCGAACTCCTGGCCAAAGTGCTCCAGCGGCTGAGCAAGCAGGGTCTGGTCGACGCCCACCAGGGGCGGGGGGGCGGCTATTCCCTGGCCCGTTCGACGAGCAAGATCCCCATCACCGAGGTGGTCGAAGCGGTCGAGGGACCCATCGCCATCGCCTGCTGTCTGAAGGAGGGGGGCGAAGGGAGGTGCGACCAGTACGACTACTGCATCATCAAGTCCCCGGTCGAGCAGATCCAGGAGATGGTGATCGATCTCTTCAGCACCATCACCGTCGCCCGGCTCATCTCAGGCGAACCGATCAACGCCGCCTCACTCCCGACGCCGACCTTGCGGACCTGACCACGACCCCGCCTGTCCGTACCCGCGGATTGACCAAGGTCTACCGCCGCGGCGCCCAGTCGGTCGAGGCCCTGCGCGGCATCGACCTGGAAGTGATCCGCGGCGAGACACTGACGGTGATGGGACCGAGCGGTTCGGGCAAGAGCACCCTGCTCAACGTGATCGGCCTGCTGGATGTGCCCACCGCGGGGGAGGTCTGGATCGAAGGGCTCCCGGCGGCCCGGCTGGACGACGACGCCCGTACCCTGATGCGCCGCCGCCGGGTCGGCATGATCTTCCAGTTCTACAACCTCCTCCCCTCGCTCAACGCCCTGGAGAACGCCGCCCTGCCGCTGCTGCTGGACGGTCAGGGCTGGGAGATCGCGGCCGGACGAGCCCGTGAACTGCTGGAGCGGCTCGGCCTGACCGGCCGGCTCGAGCACCGGCCCGACGAACTCTCGGGCGGGGAGATGCAGCGGGTGGCCATCGCCCGGGCGCTGGGCCCGCACCCTTCGGTCCTGCTGGCCGACGAACCGACCGGCAACCTGGACACCCGGACCGGCGATGAGGTGCTCGACCTGCTGCTGGAGACCGTCCGGGCCGAATCCCAGACCCTGATCGTGGTCACCCACGACCCGCAGATCGCGGCCCGGACCGACCGGCTCGTGGTGATGCGCGACGGACGGCTGGAGGACGGGACGGCGTGAGCCCTCCTCCCCGTTCCCCCCTGCCCCGTCTGCTCCGGATGGTGGCCGGTCGACGGCTGCGCCGTCAGCGGGTGCGGGTGCTGCTGACGGTCGCCGGGGTGGCCCTGGGCGTAGGAGTGGTCACAGCCATCGAGATCGCCAACCAGTCGGCCCGGGACAGCATCGACCGGCTGGTGGCCGGGGTGTCGGCCGCCGCCGACCTCCAGGTGCGGGGATCGGGGGACGGTCTGGCCGTCGACCTGCTCCCCCGGGTGGCCGCCGACCCGGACGTGGCCGGGGTCTGGCCGGTGGTCGAGGCTCCCACCCGCCGCTCGGGCGGCGGACCTCCCCTGCTGGCGGTGGGCATCGACGCCACCCGTGAGAGTGAGCACCGGGAGTGGCAGGTCACCGGGGGCGACCCCCTGCGCCTGCTGACCGATCCCGACCACCTGCTGGTGGCCGCCCCGCTGGCCCGGCAGGAGCGCCTGACGCCCGGTGACACCTTGACCCTCACCACCGCCTGCGGGAGTGTGCCCTTCCGGGTGGAGGGGATCGTGACGGGGGAGGGGATCGAGCGGGTGTTGGGGGGGCGGACGGTCTGGCTGGACGTGGCCGCCGCCGCCGCCTGGTTCGGCGACCCCGACGCGGTCTCCCACTTCGACGTGGCGCTGCACCCCGGGGCCGACCGCCTGGCGGTGGCTGCCCGGCTGGAGGGGATCGCACCCGGGACCCGGGTCGTGACCCCCGAGGGACGGGCGCGGGGGATGCGCGAGGTCATCGCCGCCTTCCAGGCCAACCTGCGGGTGGTCAGCCTGGTGGCCCTTTTCGTCGGCACCTTCCTGGTCCTCAACACCATGATCACGGCGGTGGTGCAGCAGCGCCGCGAATTGGGGCTGCTCAAGGCACTCGGCCTGGAGCGCCGCCGACTGCTGGCCCTGGTGGCGGTCGAGGCCGGCCTGATCGGCCTGGCCGGCAGTCTGCTGGGGGCGGCCGGCGGGCTGGCCCTGGGTCGCTGGACCGTCCAGCTGACCACCGCCACCCTGAGCCGGGTCTACGTCCTGGTGGATGCCGCCCACACCCTGGTCCCCTGGTGGGTCCCGGCCGGGGCGGTCGCTCTGGGGGTGGTCACCTCCGTCGGGGCGGCCCTGCTCCCCGGGTTCGAGGCGGCCCGCATCCCCCCGGCCCAGACGGTGCGTCAGCCCCCCCTGATGGCCGGCGGCGCCTCGCGGGCCGGTCGGCTGGCCCTGGCCGCCTTGCCGGTGGCCGGCCTGGTCGTCCTGCTGAGCCGGCCCGGAACGGCCGGGGAACTCCCCCTGCTGGGCTATGTGGCCGGTCTGCTGGTACTGGTGGTCGCCACCCTGCTGGCCCCCGGCCTGACGATGGCCGCCGGACACCTGTTGCGCCGCCCGGCCGGCCGGCTGGGCGGGGTGATGGCCCGGCTGGGGACCGACAACCTGGGCCGCCAGGCGGGGCGCAGCGCCCTGGCCGTGTCGGCCCTGGCCAGCGGTCTGGCCCTGACCGTCTGCGTGGGGGCCATGATCGGCTCTTTCAAGGGCTCGATCACCGACTGGGTGGACGCCTCGATCAACAGCGACCTGGTCATCACCTCCGGAGCCCGCTACACCGGTCCGGCCAACGTCCCCTTCCCGGCCG